>JAZNYU010000168.1:0-7144 GCA_045594605.1 Eubacteriales bacterium | reverse complement strand
ACTCCTTGGCTCACAGAACGACATGGCTACGATCCGACTTGAACAATGGGTTTCTGCCCTGCTTTTTGAAACGAGAACGAGCCGCCTTGCGGGAAAGCCCGCCGGCGGCATCGGTATGCAAGCTTTGGCAAACTGACAACGGAGTTGCCAGATGCCATCTCGAACCTTTTTCGTTCATAAAAATCTCCTTTTGGGGATTACATACAGAGAACGTTGATGGAGTCGCCCTCAACAACAACCTTTGCCACGCTATACTTGTGCGTGTAGTCGGCAATGATCTTTTCGGCAAGGCGGTCCTCAACCTCTTTTTGAATATAACGGCGCATATTGCGCGCACCGAATTTGCGCGAGTAGGATGCTTTTGCGATCAATTCCAGCGCTTCATCGGTATAAGAGAGTGCGATGGATTTTTCGGCAAGAGCGGTTTTGAGCTCCTCAAGCATAATGCGTGCAATGCCGACAAAATCGTGCTCGTCAAGCCCGTGGAAGGTGATGATCTCGTCCACGCGGTTAATGAACTCGGGGCGCAAAAAGCCTTCCAGTGCCTTTTGCGTTTTGTTCTCTGCGGCAGTTTGCTCGCTGACGGCAAAGCCAGCCGTAGCACCTGTGCGGTCGGAGCCTGCGTTGGTGGTCATTACGATGACGGTGTTTTCAAAGTTGACCGTTTTGCCGCGTGCATCGGTAATACGTCCGTCATCGAGGATCTGCAAAAGGATGTTAAGCACGTCGGGATGCGCCTTTTCGATCTCGTCGAAAAGAACGATGGAATACGGGCGGCGGCGGATCTTTTCGGTCAGCTGCCCTGCCTCATCGTAACCAACGTATCCGGGAGGCGCTCCGATAATGCGGGAAACGCTGTGCTTTTCCATGAACTCGGACATATCGAGACGGATAAGTGTTTCGGGAGAATGGAAAAGCTCGTTTGCAAGCGTTTTGACAAGCTCGGTCTTTCCCACGCCCGTAGGTCCTGCAAAAATAAAGGAAACGGGCTTTCTCTTATACGCGATTCCTGCGCGGTGGCGCTTGATCGCCTTGGAAACTGCCGCAACTGCGGTATCCTGACCGACGATGTGCTCCTTAAGACGGCTCTCAAGGCGGTCGATCTGTGCAAATTCGTTCTCGGTGATGCTGGTTGCGGGCACACCTGTCCAAAGCTCGATCACGTTTGCGATCTCCTCTTCGGTAAGGGTGACTGCCTGCGTTTCGGGCTCGATCTCGGAGAGGCGCTCGGAGAGCTTGAGCTCCTCGGCGCGCACGTTTGCGATCTCCTCATAGCGGCTCTGCTCTACCGAATCGTT
Organism: Eubacteriales bacterium; assembly: GCA_045594605.1. Classification (GTDB taxonomy): domain Bacteria; phylum Bacillota; class Clostridia; order Oscillospirales; family CAG-272; genus UMGS1865. Next base: position 5,846 of record JAZNYU010000168.1, on the reverse strand, counting down.
GCCCGCGATCTCACCTTCAAGCTCTTCTCTCTTTTGCTTGAGATCAAGGAGTCTGTCGCGAATGCGGTAAGACTCGTTGATGACTGCGGAGGAAAGCGAGAGTGCCGATGCGGCTTCGTCCAAAAGGTCGATCGCCTTATCGGGCAGATAGCGGTCGGTGATATAACGCTCGGAAAGTACGACGGCGCGACGCAAAACGTGTTCGGGTACGATGACGCCGTGGAATTCCTCGTAGTAGTGCTTAATGCCTGCGAGCATTTCCATCGTCTCCTCAACCGAGGGCTCGTTAACGGTTACGGGCTGGAAGCGGCGCTCGAGCGCAGAATCCTTTTCGATATATTTGCGGTATTCGTTCAGGGTGGTGGCGCCAATGATTTGTACCTCGCCGCGCGAGAGTGCGGGCTTGAGGATGTTAGCGGCATTCACGCTTCCCTCTGCATCCCCCGCACCGACGATGTTGTGAACTTCGTCGATCACAAGGATGGCATTGCCAACGGCGTTGACCTCACTCAAAAGACCGAGAATACGGGATTCAAACTGTCCGCGGAACTGTGTACCCGCTACAAGCGCGGTCATATCCAACAGATAGATCTCCTTGCCCTGAAGCTTGTAAGGAACGTTGCCGGATGCAATGCGGATAGCAAGCGCCTCGGCAATAGCGGTCTTACCGACACCGGGCTCACCAATGAGGCAGGGATTGTTCTTTTGTCTGCGGCAAAGAATTTGAATAACACGCGAAAGCTCACGGTCACGACCGATGATCTGATCAAGCTTGCCCTCGCGCGCATACTGTGTGAGGTTGCGGCTGTAAGTGGGCAAAAACTTGAGCTTTTTCTCTTCCTTTGCCCGTTTTTTGTCGGATTTTTTATCGTTTGGATTGGCTTTGGGAGCATCGGGCAGATTGCCGTCCGGCTTTTGTGCAAAGAGTCCCGCATCGCGGAAGAGCTTTGGGAGATCGATCGCAGGCGCGCCGCCGTCCTCGTTGTCGTCTGCATCGGAGGGCGTTTCGGTGTTTGCAAGCATTGCGTTGATATCGTCCTCGGCTCCTTCGAGCTGCTCGGGAGAAATGCCAAACTGCCCCATAACGTTGCCAACGAGGTTATCCACGGGCACGCCCATCTCTTTGGCGCATTTGAGGCAGAGCCCCTTTGTGCTCTTTTCGCCGTTTTCCATTTTGGTCACAAATATAACTGCCATACGCTTATGGCATTGTGAACACATTACCATGGGAATAAATGAGTCCTTTCTTTGGGATTTTTTTGAAAAAGCCTACCGAAGAAACGGCAGGCTTTTTCGGGAACTATTAGGTCAGGGTTCTTTTGGTTAAGACAAAAGATTACCCAAGAATTCAACAATAACAGTTTGAGAATAGATCGCGTCGTTTGCATCCAGGAACTTGATGATGGATGCGATAACGAGGAGGACGATAGCGCCCATTACAGTACCGAAAACACCGCCGAGAATGCGGTTAGCAGTGCCAAGAATTGCAATTTTATCGGTGATCTTGGTCAAAAGCCAGCCCAAAACGGAAAGAAGGATTATTGCCAGAACAAAGACCAACGCATAACCGATGAGGTTGGATACCAGAGTGGATACCGATTGTGCAAAAGGCATAACGCCCTCTTCTACGGTAGCAGCATCGGGACGGAGGAAAGGGGGAAGCTTTTCAACGGCGCCGGTGCCTTGCTTGTTCAACCAATCAAAAACGGGTTGGAAAACGAAACGGTCCTTGATAAACTGACCTGCAATAGGACCTACGAAATAGGTAGTGAGGATGGCAAGCAGGAATTTAGCAGATTGGATCAAGCTCTTGATAAATCCTCTTTTTACACCAACTGCGATAAAGATCGCAGCAATAAGTACGAACAAAATGTCAAGTAAAAGTGGCATAATTAAAATCTCCTTTTTGAATATTTTTTATGTGCGGAAGGTTATGTAAACCGCCTTTTGCGGCGAGCAAAGCAGAACTTCTTTGCTATCCAGAGCAAGCAGCTTTTTCCCGTCCGTTGCGTATTCCTCAAAATCAATTCTACCGCTTGCTACATCAAGTCGGCTCACGCCGGCATGATCGGTCCAGAACAACGCTCCTTCTCTGTAAGCAAGGCTATTGATACTTTGTGGAATAACATCATTATACACTATTTTTCCGCTTTTGTCAAATATAATTATTATATTTTTTTCAGAAATTGCAGTTTTTTTCAGGCAAACGGCAACACCGCTCCCCGAGAGGTCGGCGGTTGTGGGGATCTTCCCTTCAAAATCATGGAAAAATTCAACCGTACCATTCTCCGAGAGGTACGCCACTCCCGTGGTGCAAAGAGCTGCAAGCTTACCCTCATCGGTAAAGTGACACGAAATGCCCATAGAGCTTGCAATCACGTTTTCGGCAATGGCAGTCCCCTTGCCGGGCTCTGCCAGCATCACCGAGGTAGAAACGCCACCCTCGCTTGGTGTTACTGTCAAAAGCGCGATGCGGTGACCGTCTGCCGAGATGGCGGCATCCAAAACGTTTCCGCCTTTTTTGTAGATGTTGATCAGCGCAAAGCGGTTGTTGTAAAGGTAAACCGCGGAATTGGCATCACTCGCCGAGGAAATGATGGCGTACATTCCCGAATCCGAAATAGCCGCACCGGAGATGGGATATTCCGTCTCACCCGTGTGCATTTGCGTGTTGGCATTGTAAAGCGAATACTGTCTGCCGCCGCGCTCGTAGACCAGGAGATATTTGCCCGAACCGACTGCTACGGGGTCGTTGTACTGAATACCGTGGCTGACAAGCTGCCGCCCCGTTGCCGAGAAGATGGTCACACCCGTATTCCCTGCCACCGCCAAGCCCTTGCGATAGATCGTAAAGCTTTGTTCCTGGTCGGTTGGATAAGAGAGAGAATCGTGCGAGAAGATATCCACGCGCTCGGCAGAGGCGTTCAGATCCTGAAAGAAGTGATAAAAATTTTGGTAGGTGATGAGATTTGTGTTAGTCAAAAAGGCAAACACAACAAACGCAAACAAGGAAAGATAGAGGATTACCTGAAGAATACCCAGCCCTGCCGAGACGTTTTCATAGTATTCATTTCTCTCTTTTCCAACTGCTACTGCAGGTGCTGCGGCGGTATTTGCCGCTTTGGGCTGTCTTTTGGTGAGCTTCAAGGCGTTCCTCCTTTCTGTTTAGTAAAAAACGCGGTTGAGGTAAAGTCCGCAAGCGGGCACGGTCATGCCTGCTCGGCTACGGTCGCACGATGCGGTGATGGCGGGTATCTCGTCGGGATCGATCTTGCCAAGCCCTACGTCGATGAGCGTTCCCGCAATGATGCGCACCATGTTGTAAAGAAAGCCGTCGGCACTGATGCGAAGGACGAGCAGATCTCCATCTCTTTCCACCGACGCGGCTTTGACGGTGCGCACGGTGGTGGCAACGGTTGATCCCTGCGCCATATAGGCGGCAAAATCCTGCTTACCCACAAGATGGGCGGCGGCGAGGTTCATGCGCTCAAGGGCGGCATCGTCCAAAACACGCGGCAGATGATAAGCTCTGCCCTCCCAGAATGGATCACGAACGGGGGCGTTGTAGATGCGGTAAATGTATTCCTTTTCAACCACGTCATAGCGCGGATGAAAATCGGATGCTACCCACTTTGCATCAAAAACGCTGATGTCGGGCGGCAGATGTGCCGAAAAAGCCAAGGGCACGCGCTCGGGAGGCAGAGACGTGATGAGGTCATCACATCCCTTTTGTGAAACCGTTGCGCAAAATTCGTTGGCATGCACACCGCTATCGGTGCGACTGCAACCAACAATGTCACAGTCGTATCCAAAGAGCGTGCGGGCAGCTTCGTTCAGTTTTTGCTGAATGCTCGGTGCATTCGGCTGCACCTGATAGCCGCAATAATTGGTTCCAAGATATCGGACTTTGATAAAAAGCTTCATAATCAGTTCATAACGTATCCTAATTGAATTTGGTTGAGCAGAACAAGCCCTACGCAGATGGCGATACCGACAAGCATATAAACGATGTCAGATACGTGCCATTGCATGACGTTAAGTCTTGTTCTTCCCTCTCCGCCGTGGTAGCAACGGCACTCCATAGCATCGGCAAGCTGGGTTGCGCGATTGATCGCCGAGCTGAAAAGCGGAATGAGAATGGGAATGAGTGCCTTGACGCGCTTGATGAGCGAACCGTTTGTAAAGTCGGCTCCGCGCGCCTTTTGCGCATTCATGATCTTTTGCGTTTCCTCTGTTAAGGTGGGAATAAAGCGCAGAGTGATGGACATCATCATGGCAAACACGTGCACGGGTACGTGGAATACCTTCAGCGGTGAAAGCAAGGATTCCAGCGCATCGGTCAGGTCCATCGGTGTTGTGGTGTAGGTCAAAAAGATGCTGGTTGACGTAATGAGCACAAATATGCGCAAGAACATAAAGAGCGCACGCCAAATGCCCTCGGCATAAATGCGAATGCCCCACACCTCAAGGAGAAGATGCTCACCCGTGCCAAAGAAAATGTTAATGACAACGGTAAAGCCGATGATGAAAAGCAGGGGCGCGATGGAGCGCACGATGGTCTTCAGGGGAATACGGCTGACAAGGATCAAGGCGATGCCAATGCACAAAAGCGCCAAAAAGGAGACGGCACTCCGGCACAAAAATGTTGCTACGATAAAGGTGATGGCAATAAGGATCTTAAAGCGCGGATCCATTTTGTGAATGATAGAGTTTGCAGGATAGTACTGACCAAAGGAAATACCCTTCATCGACTGTCACCCCCTCTCAAAAACAGCTCTTTAAGAGTGGCGGCAGCCTCTGCCACGGTGTATACGTTTTTGGGCGCATCAATGCCACGCTCGCGCAAAAGGCGCATCAGGTGGGTGATCTGCGGCACGTCAAGCCCAGTTTCGGCAAGCTCCTCGACGTGTGCGAATACTTCCTCGCGCGTTCCTTGGCGCAAGATCTTTGCGCCTGCCAGAACGACAACATCATCCGAGTAGCGCGCCATGTCCTCCATGCTATGGCTGACGATGAGCACCGTGGAGCCGGTTTTTCTTTGATATGCGCGGATACCTTCAAAAATGAAGGTGCGACCAAGGGGGTCCAGTCCTGCTGCGGGCTCGTCAAGCACCAACACCTCGGGGCGCATTGCAATTACGCCTGCAAGGGCTACGCGGCGCTTTTGACCGCCCGAAAGGTCAAAGGGCGACTTGTCCAAAAGGTCTGTGTCAATATCGCAAAAAGCGGCGGCTTCGAGCACGCGTGCGCGGATCTCCTCCTCGTCAAGCCCCATATTGCGGGGACCAAAGGCGATATCGGCATACACGGTCTCTTCAAACAGCTGATATTCGGGATATTGCATGACAAGACCGACACGGAAGCAAAGCTTTGCCTTTCTTTCGCGGATCTCTGCCTGCATTTTCTTTTTTCGTTTGCGTGGGGATAGAGATGCGTATTCTTCCCTCTCGCTCCACGCATCGTACACGTCGGTGACGGTACTGTTGATGTCGTATCCATCTATGAGCACTCTGCCGGCATTTGGCTTGATCAGCCCGTTGAGCAGCTGCATCATAGTGGATTTTCCGGAGCCCGTATGACCGATGATACCGGTGATGCATCCTTTGCGAATGCCTACCGAAACATCGTCCAGCGCGACCTGCTCATAGGGCGTGCCGCGGCTGTAAACGTAGCTCACGTGATCGAGATATATTTTGTCCATTGTATTCCTCTTTGTTTATTTTGCGCGATTGTTCAGTGCCTTTTGCAAAAGATCTGCACACGCCTCGGGAGATGCGAGCGTGTTGCCGTCAATTTGAATTCCCGCGGCACGCAGAGCGTGGATAAGCTCGGCACATTGCGGAACC
>JAZNYU010000167.1:0-1946 GCA_045594605.1 Eubacteriales bacterium | reverse complement strand
GTGTACGCCATCGAAAAGCCTGGCACGATGTGCCAATCCCCACGCCAGCCGCGCTCGCTCTTGTAAGGGAGACCGCAGGCAGAGGTCAGAGGCTCAACGATCTCGTACCAAATACCAAGCTCGGTGCGCTCGGTTCCCTTCTCGCGGAAGAGCTCCGCATAGCGCGGATCGCAAAGAACGTCATATTGGAGCAAAAACGTGTTGTCAAGACCAAACTCGTTGACCATCTCCAGCTCGGCACGCGTGGCGTCAAAGAGGATATTTTCGCTATCCTCCATGCGCTGATCCACCTGCCGCGCAAAATTCATAATGCTTGCAATTTTCATAGTAGACGTCTCCTTGTTTTTTGAAAAGGACGCGGGGAAACAAATTTTCTTCGAAAATGAGTTTCCCCGCACCCCTTCTAAGAAATCTCAAAACAAAGTATGTTTTTTGTTTGTTGCTTTTGTGGCTGATTGTTTATTTTTAATATGCGTTGGTTTTTGACGGGCGACCAAGGTCGCCCCTACAAAGAAGGATTGCTTACAATCCTATGTATTTATTTGCCCTTTTTAAACTTGCCCTTGTTATCGAATACATCAAACCACAAGGTGAAAATTGTGCCGCAGGTCTTGCACTTGATGCGATACCAAAGACCGTCCTGGGGCCACTGCTTTGCAAGCTCGTCGGGGATGTTTCCGCCGTCGTACTCATATTCGCCGCCATCGATCAGATTTTTGGCATACTCGTGCAGAGAAACAAACTCCTCAAGATTTTCAACTCGTTTTACGGTTTGGACAGCCTTGCAACCGTCACACATCTTCTTTTTTGACATAATGGTACCTCTTTTTTATAGTTTATAATATTTGGATGCTCTTTTCGGGGTGGGGACGACCAATGGTCGACTCTGTGGGGAAATTATCACTTTGTGGTAGGGGACGGCGCCTTCGACGTCCCGAAAGATAAACGATGATTGTAAACTATGGGTGGGCTGTCGTGGGCGCCAGCCCCTACGGGGTTAAATTTTTCGCGTCAGACAAACGACACTCTCGACGTGGGTTAAGACTCCAAAAGGTCTCAAAATCGGTCAAAAACGGGGGTTGTAATACCTTAAAGTCTCACTTTTTGCCTTTTTATTGAAACCGCTCTGTCAATTTTATTGCTTTATCACTTTTTGCCGGTCAATGATTTCACAACCTATTTGGCTCAAATCATATTTCCTCTTGCCTGTTAGGGGTTGGCACAGTTTATATGACAACACCCTTTTGCCTTTTTGGTTGTAGAACAACATCCAAACCGTATAGCCGCCTCGGGTGGTTAGCCTTCTCAATTTGATTTTGTATTGACTTGGAGCAATTGTCAACTGCTTTTCTTTTCCTGAGAGCCCCTTTTTATACTTAATTTTATCAGTAAAAACAAGCAAATACTGCTGTTCCATACACAAGCAAGTTATAAAAAGAGAAAAGAAAAGTACAATTCCAATTACCGAATCAATCACGATGACAATGTCTTTCAAAATCAAGCCAAGCACCGCAAAAAGCAAAACAATGGCACAAAAAATAATTAACACAATTCGTGTTACTTTCATACTTTTCATAACCTTGGTATCGTTTTGCGGAACATCACTAAATAAAAGATTTTCCATATCATTACTCCTCTCTCGTCAGACAAACTACACTTTCGACGTGCCCCGTCCGTGGAAACATATCAACCGGTGTAACTTCTCCAATTTCGTATCCCAACTCTTTGAACAGTACGCAGTCGCGGGCGAGGGTGTCGGGGTTGCAGGAAACGTAGACGATGCGCGAGAAGTTGCGCTTGGCAAGGTAGGTGATGAGCTCGGGTGTGCTGCCCTTGCGCGGGGGGTCCATTATGACGGTGGCTCCCGACACGTCGCCGTGGGCGGCTTCGGCGCGCTCCAACAGCTTTTCGGCATCTGATGCGTCACCGCAATAAAAATAGGCGTT
>JAZNYU010000166.1:0-5945 GCA_045594605.1 Eubacteriales bacterium | reverse complement strand
GGATGAAGAGCGGAATTAGAATGATAAATGAAAACACGGTTAGAACCTTTTGAAAGAAACTTTTCTTTTTTTCCGAATGATTATGTCCGGCAGCCCAAAGGTCAGGTTCTATTGTTCCTTGTACAATAGAACCGCCGCTTTCATTTGCAACCACGCTTGCGCGGTAGACGTACCAACCGGTGTGATGACTTTTGAGTTGCAGATTAAAGCCCGCTTCAGTCAGCTCAATCCCTAATTTTGCTTGAACTGCGGTTTCACAAAGTCTTGAAAGAAACTCACCGGGCGTCGATAAAGAGGAAAACGTAAAAATTTCTTTTCCTTTGTTTTTCTTTCTCATACTCGTTTTCCGTCCTTTCTTTATTTCCTATCCAAGCAACTTTCTTAGCGGATGGGGTCTTGGTGGTGCCCAGCCGCTCGCGGTAGCAAAAGCGAGCGGTGCGCTCGCGTCGACTGTCTATTCGCGTGCTAACAACGTTATTGGGGTATCTGTTGCGCGAAAGGTTTTGAGGGGGCGTGGGGGGACTTTTTTCAAAAAGTTCCCCCGCACCCCCGTCTCTCTTATTTTACCATAAATCCATTCCTTTTTCAAGCCTTTATCGCAATTTTGTGTAGCGTGGCATAGACTATATTGAAGAACGAGAAAACGGAGGGTACTATGGCAATCAAAATATACATCGACCAAGGACACAATCCCGAAAATCCAAATGCGGGGGCGGTAGGGAATGGACTTCGAGAGCAGGACATTACCTATCGTGTAGGGCAGGAGCTTGCCACTCTTTTGCGAGCAGATCCCGACTACGAGGTGCGCCTGTCGCGCCCCACACCCACAACGTCGCTCGGCTCGAGTAATTCGACAAGCCTGCGTGCGCGCGTGGAGGATGCCAACGCATGGGGCGCGGATTATTTCATCAGCATCCACACCAACGCCTCGTCAAATCCCGATGCCAGCGGCACCGAGGCGTTTGCTTACGCAAGACCCTCGCGCGCGTTCTCACTCGGAGAGGATATCGTCGAGGGGATTGTCAACGTCACGGGATTGCGCAACCGCGGCATGAAGGTTCGCCCGGGGTTGTACGTCCTGCGCCGCACGGCAATGCCTGCGGTCCTTGTCGAGCTGGGTTTTATCACTAACCCCGGAGATGCCGCACTCATGAACGAAAATCCGCAGCTTTTTGCAAGAGGTATTTACCAAGGGATCGAGAACTATTTTTCTTCTTGATTTTCCCCAAAATCGACAAGAAATACCTTGACAAAAACACGCTTTTTTGATAAAATAAAAGGGAATTTAAAAAGAACGGAGACCGTATGAATCAACAAAAGATAAAAGTTCTTTCTTGGGTTCTGGTGTTGATGCTTTGCGCCACCCTGACGAGTGGCTGCATCAACTTGGAGGAAGGGGATTTTTACACCACGCCCTCCGATGTCGAATCGACACCCATCAGCACCCCCGAGGATACCACACCGCAGGTCACCATTCCCGCGGTGACTACAGAAGAGACACCGCCCGAGGTCAGCACACCGGGCGAAACCACCACCGACGATATTACGTCAAGCACGCCGGATGAGAGCACCGAGGTGACCCCTCCCGTGAATACCACGCCTCCCGAAACCGAGACCTCGACAAAGGAGGATCCCACCACGGGAACTACACCGCCCCCCGAGACCACAACCGAAGAACCCAACGAGCCACCCAAGCCCGATGATAAGATCAAAATTTACATCGACCAAGGGCACAATCCCTTCCTGCCCAAAGAGGATCCCACAGAGCCGAATAAGGGATGGAACACGGGTGCCTCCAACGAGGAGCTTGGACTTTACGAGCAGGATCTGACCTACGAGATCGGCATTCTTCTTTTCGAGCTGCTCTCGCAGGATGATCGCTTTGAGATCCGCCTCTCTCGCCCCACCGCCGATACCATTCTCGGCACCGATAACAATTCTGCACTTGATTTCCGCATCAGCGATGCCCAAGAGTGGGGAGCGGACTATTTCATCAGCCTGCACACCAATTCCTTTGGCGATTCCTCTGTCCGAGGTCTTGAGGTCTATACTGCCGATGGCGACGAGGAGGGCTATGCGCTCGGCTATGACGTTTTAACGGCTTTGGTTGCATCCACCGAGTTGCGCAACCGCGGTATGCGCGACGGCTCCCAATTGCGTGTTCTCAAAAACGCGACTATGCCTGCGATCCTTGTGGAAATGGGATATTTGAGCAACGTGGACGACGCCACACTGCTTGATGAGTCTCCCGAGCTTTTCGCGCAAGGCATCTATGATGGTATTCAAGCCTACTTCAACGCCCTTGAAGCAGAAACACCCGAAGAATAAAACAAAAGAGCAAACACAACCGTGTTTGCTCTTTTTCTTTATTGCTCGTCGTCCAGCTTGAGCACTGCCATAAACGCCTCGGGGGAGACCTGAACAGAGCCGAGCTGACGCATCTTCTTTTTGCCTTCCTTTTGCTTTTCCAAGAGCTTTTTCTTACGGGTAATGTCACCGCCGTAGCACTTGGCAAGCACGTCCTTGCGCATTGCCTTAACGGTCTCACGCGCAATGATCTTTGTTCCGATCGCCGCTTGGATGGGGACCTCAAACAGCTGGCGCGGAATGTTCTCCTTGAGCTTTTCGGCAAGCTTGCGCGCACGTCCGTATGCCTTTTCCTCGTGTACGATAAAGGAGAGCGCATCTACCTGCTCACCGTTGAGCAAAAAGTCGAGCTTAACGAGCTTACTCGGCTCATATCCAAGCAGCTCATAGTCAAGTGATGCATATCCGCGGGAGCGGCTCTTGAGTGCATCAAAAAAGTCGTAAATGATCTCGTTCAGCGGCAGATTGTAGTGCAATTCCACACGCGTGGGGTCGAGATATTTCATATCGATGAATACGCCGCGGCGATTTTGGCAAAGCTCCATCAGGCCGCCCACGTAGTCAACGGGGGTAATGATATTTGCCTTGACCAGCGGCTCGTATGCCACCTCAATGTTATCGGGGGTAGGGAAGTTCGTGGGGTTGTCGATGCGAACGAGGTCGCCGCCCTTGAGTTTGATCTCGTAAATAACGCTGGGCGCGGTGGTGATGAGATCAAGATTGAACTCGCGCTCCAGTCGTTCCTCAATGATCTCCATATGCAAAAGACCCAAAAATCCGCAACGGAAGCCAAAGCCGAGCGCAATCGAAGTCTCTGGCTCAAATACGAGCGCGGCATCGTTGAGCTGGAGCTTTTCCAAAGCATCGCGCAGGTCGCCGTAACGCGCACCATCAGCAGGATAGATACCGGCATAAACCATCGGTTGAACAGCCTTAAAGCCGGGCAGGGGAGCGGCGGTAGGCGTTGCCAGCAAGGTGACGGTGTCGCCCACACGCGTATCGCTAACGCTCTTGATGGATGCGGTAAAGTAACCAACCTCACCGGCAGAAAGACGATCGCATTTTGAGAGTCCAAAGGGCTCCATTGTGCCAACCTCAACAATATCAAAGGTCGCGCCCGTGCTCATCAGGCGGATCTTGTCGCCTGCGGCAATGCTGCCGTCCACCACGCGAATATTGACCACAACGCCGAGGTAACTGTCATAGTAAGAGTCAAAAATCAGCGCCTTGAGCGGTGCATTCTCGTCACCCTCGGGGGAGGGAATGTCGCGCACAACGGCTTCCAGAACGTCCTCAATATTGAGTCCCGTCTTTGCCGAAACGGCAGGGCAGCCCTCTGCGGGAATGCCGATCACGTCCTCGATCTCGGCGCGGCATTTGTCCACGTCTGCCGAGGGCAGATCGATCTTGTTGATAACGGGGATGATTTCAAGGTCAGCATCCACGGCAAGGTAAGCGTTTGCCAGTGTTTGCGCCTCAATGCCCTGTGTCGCGTCCACAACAAGGAGAGCACCGTCGCACGCGTTGAGAGAGCGGGAGACCTCGTAGTTAAAGTCGACGTGACCGGGGGTGTCAATGAGGTTAAAGGTGTACGCCTGGCCGTCTTTTGCATTATATATCAGCTTTACAGCGCGCGCTTTGATGGTAATGCCGCGCTCGCGTTCCAGATCCATGTTGTCAAGGATCTGCTCTTCCATATCGCGCTTTGCAACCGTTTGGGTGTGCTCCAGAATACGGTCAGCCAAGGTCGATTTGCCGTGGTCGATGTGCGCAATAATGGAAAAATTGCGAATGTGGTTTTGACGTTCGGATTTTTGCACGTTTGTATCCAATCCTTTCGGTAAAAAATCGGGAACTTTTATCTTAACTAAATTATTATACCATAAAGTGAGCACAATGTCAAGAAAAAGGATGCAGAAACCGATATTTTTTCTCTTTTCTAACCCTCAAAAAATGTCACCCGTTTTTTGCAATATTTTTCTATCAAAAAGCAATATATGTGCGACATATAGCAATATTTGTCGCATAAAAAGCAAAAAGTATCTTGACAGAGTACAAAAAGTAATATATACTATTAAATAGACTATTATAAGCGGAAGTCCGCGTAATTGACTGAAAGGAACTTGCTATGAAAAAAATGAAAGCTGCAGTCGTTGGATACGGTGGTATGGGCGGCTGGCACGCAGAACATCTTTTAAAGAGCGACGTTTGCGAACTCGCAGGCGTTTATGATATCAAACCCGAGCGAAACGAGCTTGCAGAGAGCCGCGGTATTCACGCATACCCGACCTATCAGGCGCTCCTGGACGATAAGAGCGTTGAACTCCTTACCGTTGCCATTCCCAATGACGTTCACGAGGAAGTGGTTGTTGCCGCACTCAACGCAGGCAAAAACGTCATTTGCGAAAAGCCCGTAGCGCTCTCTATGGAGTCTCTCGACCGTATGATCGCCGCAGCCGAGGCAAACGGTGTGCGCTTTGCCGTTCATCAAAACCGCCGTTGGGACGTTGACTATCTTGCAATGCAACAGATTCACGATTCGGGCGAGATCGGCAGCGTTTTCAACATCGAATCCCGCATCCACGGCAGCCGTGGCATCCCCTCCGACTGGAGAGGTGAAAAGGAGCACGGCGGCGGCATGATCTATGACTGGGGCATTCACCTTATCGACCAAATCATGATGGTTTACCACTGGGCACCCATCAAGAGCGTATATTGCATTTGCGATAACATCACCAACAAAGAGGTTGACGATGGCTTCAAGCTTCAGCTCCTCTTCAAAAACGGCAAGCAGGCACACATCGAGGTTGGAACCTACAACTTCATCGCAATGCCTCGCTTCTATATGAGAGCCGAAAAGGGAACTGCCCTCATTACCGACTGGCGCGAGGAGACCAAGGTCGTCAAATGCAAGTATTGGCACGAAAATGACGTTCTTCCTGTCAAGACCGCAGCAGGTCTTACCAAGACCATGGCACCTCGTGACGACGTCACAACCGATACCTATACCGTAGCCCGTCCCGCATCCGACGTCCATGACTATTACCGTCATTTCGTCAACGCCATCCGTACCGGATGCGAGCAGGACGTTACCTACGAGCAAATGCGCACCGACCTCAAAATTATCTTCGCCGCCTTCCGCTCCGCCGAGCTAGGCGTGCCTGTTGAGTTGGAATGATTTTAGAAAAGAATTCGGGGAAAACTTTTTGAAAAAAGTTTTCCCCGAACCCCTTTCAAAAACTTTCTAACAAAAGAATAACAGTTAAGGGATAGCGTACTTGCTATCCCTTTATTGTGGCTTGGTAGGGGATGGCGCACGACGTCCCGAAAGCAAACGATTATTGCTCATAAAAGCGGGCGACCTAATGGAAGGCGGCAAGCCGCCACGAGATTGCAAGCAATCTCTTCGCCCGTACAATAGATTTTATTATACTCCGTAGGGCGATTCACGAATCGCCCGCTTTATCTTCAAACAACTCTCTTAGCGGATAGGGTTAGTGGGTCTCGCTGCGGCTCGTGTCACAAAAGTTGCCTGCGGCAACTTAACGTTCTGACAGTCCACCGGACTGTCATTCATT
>JAZNYU010000165.1:0-9303 GCA_045594605.1 Eubacteriales bacterium | reverse complement strand
CTATCAAAAAAATCTGACAAGCATTACCTTCCCGCGTTCGCTGATGTATATCGACACAGAGGCGTTTAACAATTGCACGTCCCTGAAAACGGTAACCATCCCCCAGGGCAGTCAGCTCAAGGTCATTGGCACTATGGCATTTTACAACTGCTACAGCATTGCCGAAATTTATTTACCCGAGGGGCTTCGCATCATTGAATGGTATGCTTTTGAATATTGCCGCTCCTTGCAGTCTATAACCATTCCCGGCAGTGTAACAAGCATTGGTTTGAGTGCATTTGCGGTATGCCACGGCTTGACAAGCGTGACGATAAAAGAGGGCGTGCAGACCATTGAGAGCCGCGCCTTTTACAACTGTGTCGGGCTTTTGAGCGTCAAGCTCCCCAACAGTCTTACCACAATTGAGAGAGAGGCTTTCCGCGGTTGCTCCTCGTTGCAAAGCATTCACATTCCCAAGGGGGTTACAAGCATTGATGAAAATGCATTTGCACAATGCACAAGCATTCAAACCATAACGGTGGCAAAAACGAACACCGTTTACATCGGTGAGGGCAACTGCTTGATCGAGCGCAAGACTCTGACGCTTTTGCGCGGATGTGATACGAGCGTCATACCAAGCTACGTTCTCATCATCGGTGAGTATGCGTTCTATGAATGTCAGGCTTTGACCGAGCTTGTTATTCCCAACAGTGTTACACGCATTGAGGACCACGCCTTTGTCGGTTGCACCAACCTGACAACGCTGACACTCCCCAAGTATTTGGTATATCTTGGCGAAGCCTTTAGCGATTGCAACTCGTTAACAAGCGTAACCATGTTCTCAAGTGTAAAAACCATTGAAGCCGGAGCGTTTTCCAATTGCAAAAATTTGAAGACCATCAATTACAGCGGCACCAAAAAGCAATGGGATGCCATCAAAAAGGGACATGCTTGGAGCTATGGCATAAAGGGCTGCACCGTTGTTTGCAATGACGGCAACCTGCCGCTTGCGTAAGGATCATCGGCACTTTTGTGAAAACTCCATAAAAAAACGGCGGCTGCCTCCTTTTTGGGGAGACAGCCGTTTTGTCTATACAAACATCAAAAAATATGTTATAATAAAATATAATTTATTTGCGTAATGAAGGCGGTGTTTTTCTCGTTTATTATTGTGAAGGAAAAAATCTGCCAAAAAGGAGATCAACAAATGCTGGATGATAAACAGATCGTGGATCTGTATTGGGCGCGATCCGAGAGGGCAATCACCGAAACAGACAAGAAATACGGGCGGTACTGCCATTACATCGCCTATCAGATCTTGGCTGACAACGAGGATGCCGAGGAGATCGTCAACGATACCTATCTCAAAACATGGAACACCGTTCCGCCCAACCGTCCCGATCCCCTCAAGGGATATGTGGGGATGATCAGCAATCAGCTGGCGCTGGACCGTTACAATGCCAAAAAGACTGAAAGACGGGGTGGCGGAAAACTGATCTTGCTCTATCGTGAATTGGATGAGTGTGTTGCGGATGAAGAGGGAAGCGCGGATATTGGCGAGCTGTTTGCCCTGCAGGATGCGCTCAACCGCTTTTTGCAGTCCCTGCCACGCCGTACAAGAAATATTTTTGTGCAACGGTATTGGTATGCTACCTCTATTTCCGAAATTGCCAAGCGACACGGCATAAAGGAGAATGCCGTAGCTATGCTGATGTTCCGCACGCGGCAAAAGCTGCGGGACTTTTTGAGAAAGGAGGGATTTGTAAAATGAACGGAGAGCAAATATTTGAAGCGTTGCGCGGCATTGATACCAAATACGTTTTGGATGCAGATCCCACCGCAAAAAAGCCGTCATCGCGTGCGTGGGTCAAGTGGGGTACGCTTGCGGCGTGCTTCTGTGTTGTGGTCGCGGCAGCCCTCGCCATTGTGTTTTGGCAAGGGAAGGGGACAAATAACGAACCGCCCGTCCACACACACGTTTTTGGCGAATGGATGACCACCAAGGAAGCCACCTGCTCCGCGTATGGCGAGGAAACACGTCTTTGCGCCTGCGGCGAAAAGGAAACGCAACCCATTGCCCTCCTGCCGCACTTTGCAGGCGCGTGGGTGATCGAAAAGGAACCCACCATCAAGCTCCCCACACCGAGTGACCCAAGCGAGCGGGAGGCGGGGCTGATGTGTCAGTTCTGCTCGCATTGCGGGGCAAAGCTTGGCGAAGAGCTCATTCCCGCTACGGGATCTCTCGGCTTGGCGTATGCCGTCAATTCCGACGGCAAGACCTTTATGGTGGCGGGCATTGGCAACTGCACCGATGAGGATGTCGTCATTCCCGAAAACTTTTGCGGCTATCACGTTACAACAATCGGTGACGGCGCGTTTATGAATTGCAAAAACGTCAAAAGCGTAACACTCTCCGATACCGTCACCTCTATTGGCAATCAGGCATTTGCTCATTGTAATGAGCTTATCAGCATTGCGCTGCCCGAGGGCTTGCTGCAAATTGGAGAGCATGCGTTCTGGTATTGTCAAAAGCTGGAGAGCATATCCGTTCCGCAAAGCGTGACCGATATTGGAAGGAGCGCATTTGAGGGATGTTATGAATTGAAAAGTATCATCCTGCCCGACAGTCTGAAAAAGATTGAGGACGGTCTCTTTGCAAGCTGCCTGAATCTGAAAACGATCTCTCTTCCCGGGGGCTTGGAAAGCATAGGGGCTTCTGCTTTTGAAAATTGCACGTCATTGCAAAAGATCATCATTCCCCAAAGTGTTACCGCCATTGGAAAGAGAGCATTTAACGAATGCCGTTCTCTAACCAACGTCGTATTGCCGGATGCATTGCAAAGCATCGGGGAATATCTGTTTGGTGATTGCTTCCGTCTTGAGAGCATCCTCCTTCCGCAAAGCGTTACACGCATTGAAAAAAGCGCTTTCTACCAATGCTTGGCACTGACCAAAATCGAAATCCCAAAGGGTGTTACCGAAATCGGTCCAAGTGCGTTTATCAATTGCAGGAATCTGGAGAGTGTGGTTCTTCCCGAGGGGCTTGAGGTCATCGGGGATCTGGCGTTCTCTTCTTGCCAAAAGCTGAGCGAGATCAACATTCCCAATAGCGTCAGGTGGATTGGAAGAAGCGCTTTTGACTCCTGTAACACTTTAATAGAATGGGAAAAAGGTGTTGGGTACGTTGGCAATTGGGCGGTCTCCTTTAAGGGTGGCTCGGATGAGATCGTCGTGCGAGAGGGAACGGTAGGCATTGCTTGTTCTGCGTTTTACCTCGCCAACGAGTTTGTGCGTGTGACACTGCCAAGTAGCCTCAAGTATATCAACAAATACGCGTTTGCCTATGCAAGATATTTGGAGACCATCCTTTTTGCAGGCGATGCGGCAGCGTGGGAATCCATCGAAAAAGCCGCAGACTGGGCAGAGAACGCCAATCAATTTGAAATGATCTTTACTCGTTAAAGATTTACAAAAGGCAATCAAACATTTTTGGGGCAAGCACCATCCAAATAGTGGTGCTTGCCCGTTTTGCTCTATACAAGCCGCAAAAAGTATGCTATAATAAAAATAAATTATTTTTTCAAATTTTTGTGTGATGCAGGCAGAAGTCTTTCCGTCTATTTTTATGAGAGAGAAAATTTCTGCCGAAAAGGAGAAGTACACATGTTGGATGATAAACAGATCGTGGATCTGTATTGGGCGCGATCCGAAGAGGCGATCACCGAAACAGACAAGAAATACGGGCGATACTGTCACTATATCGCCTATCAGATCTTGGCTGATAACGAGGATGCCGAGGAGATCGTAAACGATACATATCTCAAAACCTGGAATACCGTACCGCCTAACCGTCCCGATCCGCTCAAGGGGTACTTGGGCACCATCAGCAACCGCTTGGCGCTCGACCGCTACGATACCAAAAAGGCAGTCAAGCGCGGTGGCGGTCAGCTGCCCGCAGTCCTGCACGAGCTTTCCGAGTGTATTCCGTCAAGCGACGAGGGCGAGGACATTGGTTATAGCGTAGCTTTGCGCGATGCCCTCGGGCGATTTTTAAAAGCGTTGCCCGAGCGGACCAGAACGATATTCGTGCGCCGCTATTGGTACGTGACCTCCATAGCGGAGATCGCCGAGGAATTTGGCATGAAGGAGAGCGCCGTGGCAATGCTGATGCTGCGTACGCGCCTGAAGCTGAAAGCATTTTTGGAAAAGGAGGGACTCTGAGGATGAACGATAAGAATATTTTTGATGCCTTGCGCGACATCGATCCCGAGTGGATCTTAGATGCAGCTCCTCAAAAAAGGAGATCCCCGGCACACATGTGGGCAAAATGGGGAGCGATTGCCGCGTGCTTCTGCCTTTTGGTGGCAGCAATTCTCGGCGTTGTCCTTTGGCGTGGGGGAGACTCCAACGGTGGCTCTCCCTTCCACACGCACGTTTTTGGAGAATGGAAAATAACAAAAGAAGCCAGCTGCTCCGAGCTTGGCGAGGAAACACGCCTTTGTGCTTGCGGCGAAAAGGAAACGCAGCCCATCGCACTCCTGCCGCACTTTGCAGGCGCGTGGGTGATCGAAAAGGAGCCCACCATCAAGCTGCCCACCCCCGAGGACCCCACACAAAGGGAGCATGGGCTCAAGTGTCAATTCTGTGACCGTTGCGGTGCAAAGCTCGATGAAGAGATCATTCCCGCCACGGGTTCTTTGGGGTTGGCATACGCCATTAACCCCGACGGCAAAACCTTTGCGGTGGCAGGCATTGGCAACTGCATCGATGATGATATCATTGTTCCCGAAAACTTTTGCGGCTATCACGTCACCTCTATTATGAAGGGGGCGTTCAGCGGCTGCACGCAGTTTGACACCATCACACTCCCCGAAACCGTTACCGAAATTGGAGAGTATGCCTTCCGAGGTTCCTCGCTTGTGAGCATCACGCTCCCCGAGGGGCTTCTGGTCATTGGCGACACGGCGTTTTCCGATTGTGATTCTCTCAAAGAGATCACCGTTCCGCCAAACGCCCAAATTGGCAGTTGTGCCTTTTCCGGGTGCTACTCCCTGCGCCGCGTTACTTTGTCCGAGGGTATCCATACCATTGCGCCCTACGCCTTTCAAAATTGCTGGCTCCTCGAGAGTGTTCTGCTCCCCGATAGTTTGCGCAGCATTGGCGATATGGCATTTTACAATTGCTCGCAGCTCAAGGATATTCAATTCCCGTCAAGCGTTACAAGCATTGGCGAGCACGCCTTTGCGCATTGCAACTCGCTCAAAAACGTTGTTTTACCCAAAGGATTGATGCGCATTGAAGTCGGTACGTTTTCCTACTGTTACCGCCTGCAAAGCGTGGTCATTCCGTCGGGGGTCACTCAAATTGGGAGCAGCGCATTCAGTGAATGCGACAAGCTTTTGCGCGTGACTGTGCCCGATAGCGTTATGGTGATGGGGGATTGCGTGTTTGAAGGCTGCTTCTCCTTGGAGCGCGTCGAGCTTCCTCAGTGGTTAACGGTTATTGGGGAGAGTATGTTTGCAGAATGTGTTTCCTTGTGTGAGGTGAATATCCCCGACAGCGTTCGCCGCATTGGTGAGAATGCGTTTGAGGGATGCAACAGACTGATTCAAACAGAGGGTGACATTGGCTACGTTGGCAATTGGGCAGTCGACTGTGACCCCGCGGCAACCCACGTCGCCTTAAAGGAGGGAACCGTCGGTTTGATCGATAAGCTCTTTTACGATTACAGTAGGGTCGCTCGCGTTGCCGTTCCGCGCAGTGTCAAGTACATTGGTGCGCGCGCGTTTTCCGATCTTTACAATCTGAAGGAGATCGCCTATCTTGGCACCCGTGAGGAATGGGATGCCATTGAAAAGGGAGAAAATTGGGATCAGTACTCCAGCTGGTATAGCGTTGTTTTTGAGGCTGAACCGAGCATATGACCTCCCCAAAAAAGAAATACCCCGTATGCGTTTTTGCATACGGGGTGCATTTTTTATTGCTTTTGGGAAAGCTTTTGAATAAAGTCGGTGATCTCCTCGCCAACGGCAGTCACCTCGGCTTCAAACTCGGCGGCGGTAACGCGCAGAATACCAGAGTGGACCGCGGAGAACTGCAGGAGCCTATCTCCCGAGACCATGCGGATGTTGTAGTTTGGTCCAAGCTCGTGCATCATGCGCTCAATGTAGGCATCGGCGGTTTGATTTTCCTTGGTGTAGATGATGCGGTAGCCATCGTGAAAAATTTCCGAGCCTGCTCCGTCGGGGACGAGATAGGCATCAAACACGAGCGTTAGCTCCGTTTTGGTAAAGGCAACGTAGTTGCTCAAAATGTCCATCAGAGTCTCTCTTGCCTTTTCCAGGCTGAACTCGGCAACCTCGCGCAAGGAGTCCCAAGCCCAGATCACGTTATAGCCGTCCACAATCACCATGTGTTTTTGCGGCTGGGGCTTTTTGTGGGGGCGTGTGGCCTCTTCCTTGGCGGCGTTGATGCGTTTTTCGCCATACTGACGGCGGCGGATGGGACCAAAGGAGCGCAGCATCAGGGCTTCGATTTCGTCCTCGCTGAGCTGATACTTGTTGGCAAGCTTGCGAGGGGCGGGCAAAATGCGCTCGGCGGTGTCGGTGAGTGAGAGGTTGACGTCCAGATGCTTGTAGGCTTCCACCTCGTTCCAAGGGATTACAACACCTGCACCGTGCTCGCAAAAAACAGAGTGCGGTGTGTTTTCAAGGTCGGCAACGGGATCGTAACCCACGGCGGCAACCACCTCATCCTGATTGTGGCAGGGCTCGTATCCGTCGGACGTACAAGAGATATGTCCCTCACCGCGCGTGTAGGAGATCAGCTCACGCGGATAGTCGTGCAACGTTGCAACGGGAGCGCGACCAACGATCACGGTTCTGTCTTGCACAGCACTTTCTACCTCAAAGGTGGCAGATCGCATTTGAAGATCCGACATCGCACGCCCCACAAAAGAGGAGGGGAGATCGATGCGGAACTGGTAAAAGGGTTCGAGCAGAACGCAACCCGACTGCATCAGCCCTTGGCGGACTGCGCGCAGGGTCGCCTCGCGAAAATCGCCGCCCTCGGTGTGTTTTAAGTGTGCACGTGCGGCGACAAGTGTAATTTTTGCATCGGTCAGCACCGCGCCGATGAGCGTTCCGCGGTGGACTTTTTCATATAGGTTAAAAAGGATCAGGCGTTGCCAGTTCAGGTCCAACGCGTTGGGGGGCAGGTGTACGTCAAAGGAAAGTCCCGAGCCTGCGGGGCGCGGCTCGATCAGAAGCTGCACCTCGGCATAGTGGCGCAAGGGCTCAAAATGTCCAATACCGAGCGCGCGTGCGGCGGGCTTCTCCTTGTAAAGAATTCTGCCTGCATCGAGCTCACAGTCAATCGAGAAACGGTCGCGGATCAAGCGGCGCAAAAGGTCGATTTGCACTTCTCCCATCAGGCGCGCCTCAATTTGCCCAAGCTCACTGTTCCAATACAGGTGCAGGGAAGGTTCCTCTTCTTCCAACTCTTTGAGCTTTGGAAAGTACAGCATCGGATCGCATTCTTTTGGGAGAGCGATGCGATAGGAAAGAACGGGTTCGAGCACGGGGCGTCCCGCATCGCGTTCAAATCCAAGACCGAGACCGGCATAGGTTGCAGAAAGACCGACCACGGCGCAGATCTCACCCACCGAGGCGGTGTCGACCTGCTCGAATTTCTCTCCCGAATAAAGGCGGAGCTGATTGACCTTTTCGCGCATTGTTTGACCGTCAGCACTCAAATAGGTGATCTCGTCTCTTGCGCGGAGCAGTCCACCCGTCACCTTCAGGTAGGTCAGGCGTGTGTTGCCATCGCGCGCAATTTTATAAACGCGTGCGCCAAATTCGGCGTTTTCGTAAAGGGGAGAGAGGGTAAAGCGGTCAAGCGTGTGCAAAAGATGCTCCACGCCCGTCAGCCGCAGGGCAGAGCCAAACAGAGTGGGGAAGAGACGACGCTCGGCAACTGCCGCGGCAATTTCCTCATCCGTAACGGTGTCGCCTGCCGAAAAGGCTTCTAAAAATTCCTCGTCTGCCATCGCCAGCTTTTCATTTCGCTCGGCATCGCTTTGCGCCTCAAAAAATGCCACGCAGCGAGGGGAGAGCGTGCGGGAAAGCTCCTCTTCCATCTCCTCTGCGAGCTTGATAGAAATATCGGTTTTGTTGACAAAAAGAAAGGTGGGAACGTGGTAATACTCCAACAGCTGCCAGAGCGTGCGGGTGTGGTTTTGCACACCGTCGGCGGCACTGATCACCAAAATGGCATAGTCCAACAGAGTAAGCGTGCGCTCTGCCTCGGCAGAAAAATCCACGTGCCCGGGGGTGTCAAGCAGAATAAAATCGCACACGGGGGTAGAAAAACGCGCTTGTTTTGAAAAAACGGTAATGCCGCGCTCGCGCTCAACGGCGTTGGTGTCAAGATAGGTGTTGCGATGGTCAACGCGACCGACCGAGCGGATCTTGCCGCACAAATAGAGCATTGCCTCCGAAAGCGTGGTTTTGCCTGCATCCACGTGTGCAAGAATGCCAATGGTGAGCTTTTTCTTCACGTTCCTACTCCTCTCTTTCGTATTCAGCACTATTATATCACGCCCGCGCGCGAATTTCAATATCTTTTGTGCGAATAAAAGTTCATAAAAATACACTTGACAGTCACAAAGGGGGAATGGTATAATGAAATCAAGCAAGATGCCCATCCCCCATATTTTGATTGCGAGGAGGATCTTTATGAAAAAATTATGCTTTTTACTCGTTTTTCTGACACTCCTTTTGTGCGGTTGTAACCTTGCAAAAGAGGAAACGCCGAATACAACCACACCCGAGGTGATGCCACCTGCAGAGACCACCCCCGAGGTGACAACACCGGAAGAAACGGCGCACAAGCACGTTTACGATCAAAACGTTGTTATTACGGATGCTACCTGCATCAATCCCGGAAGCTGGCAAGGCATGTGCGCGTGTGGCGAGTGGCAAAAAATATCTCTTGACGATACCGCTGAGCACAGTTGGGGCGAAGCCGTTATTACCAAAGACCCCACCTGTATTAAAGAGGGGGAGCAAGCTGCTACCTGCACCGTTTGCGGTGCCATTCAAAAGGAGAGCATCCCCGCCACGGGCGAGCACAGTTATGTGGATGCTATTTGCAAATGGTGTGGCGAAAAGGATGCATCCGTTCCGTTTTTGTGTGGGGATGCGCCCTTCTCCTACGTCATCGTTTATGACGAGCACGCATCCGATTACACCGTTCGCGCGGCAGAGTATATCGCCGCCGAGATCGAGGCACGCACGGGCATTCTTCTTCCCGTTATGCCCATTG
>JAZNYU010000164.1:0-3828 GCA_045594605.1 Eubacteriales bacterium | reverse complement strand
TGGCCTCCGACTTAGCGGTTTTCACCGCCCTTTTGGTTCAGCCAACCAAAGTTGTGCATCAGGCGGCCGCTTGTGTTTTTCGCGTATCCGATCGAGAACATGATCACGTCACGCTCGTCACCCTGCACGCTTTCAATGTTCTTAACAAAGAAGCCTGTGTCCTCGCCGTTGTCCTTACGCGCCATTTCTGCGCGGACAACCGAGCCGAACTTGGGATCCTTCACCGATTCTTCATCGATGACGTCATAGATCATATCGCGCTGCGATACGTTGAATGCGATAACACCAATGGTCTCGTTGTTTTGTCTTGTAGCAAAGAACTCTTTGATCAGCTCTACAACGCGCTCTGCCTCTTTGCGGTTTGCACGACCTTGCCATACGGCATCGGTTACTTGATGAACCTCAATAGGCGGCTTTTCGGGCTTGTCGGTGTTGGGAGCAACAAAAAGTCTTCCTTTATAAAATGCGTAGTTCGAGAAGTCGATGAGCTCCTCGTACTTGGAACGGTAGTGCGTGTTGAGGAGCACGTCGGGGTAGCGGAAGCGCGCCAGGTCGAGCAGGCTTTCTTCCTCAAGTGCTGCCGAGATCTCTGCATCCTCGTCCAGCATATCCTCAAGCTCAAAGCGTCCGTCACCCAAGCTGGAGGGGCGGAGCTGCTTGTGGTCACCCGCAATGACGACCTTCTTTGCACGTGCAATCGAAGGGATACTTCTCTCAACGTAAAGTTGAGATGCCTCGTCAAAGATTACAAGGTCGAACAGATCGTTCTGTTGGGGAAGGACCTCGGATACAGCATCGGGAGTCATCAGCCAGATCTTGAGAGCCTTGAAGATCTCAAAGTCGAACTTTTGAACGAACTTGGTCACGCTGCTGCGTCTGCGGCTCTCGATCGCGCGGCTGATCTCGCCCTTGCGCTTGGAGGTGGTGATATACTTGATATCATCGGCCAAGAGCTTTGTAATGCGCTGACGGGAGAGGTCTTGCTTGATCTTGATATTGTTCTCCATGGAGGAGATGATCTTTTCAAAGGAGTCGACCTTGGGGATAAGCGTGCGGTTTTCGCTCTCGAACTTTTGAATGTACTCAAACAGAATGGTGTTGTAGAGCTCGTCGTTCCACTCGGTTACAGTGCCTGCAAGAATCTTGTGGATTTTGCGCAGTGCCGCAAGGTAGAGGTTTTCGTGGGGAGTCAAGCTCATAACCACGGGCTTGAGGTTGGCATATCCTGCGGTAAATTCCTTCAGACTCTGCTTTACCGCCTCGGGTTGCTCCATCATCAAACGAACGGTGTAGTTGCCGCCCGCCTTTTGGAAATATGCCTTTGTCAGGTTCTGGATCTCCTTTGTAAGTCGTCCCTTGGAGGTCTGACGCTTCATAAAGGACTGATTGCGCCACTCGTCAACCTTGAGGATCATTTCATCAATCGCATCGGTAAAGAGAATGAGATCGTAGTTGGAAAGATCGTCCTTCATCTTGAGGAACCACGGATAGCGCTCAATGGTGAGCTGATAGTGGTCAAGGCTGTTGGTGAGTTGTCCGTTGGCAAACTTTTTGTGAATTGCCGAAATCTCGTCGTAGTTGAGGTGGAGCAATTCATCGGTAATGACAGTGCGAATGGTTTTGTAGGTCTTGATCTGCTCATGGTTTTGCAGGTTGATGCGGCGGTTCTCCATATAGAGCTTGTAGGGAGCCACACCAAATTCGCCGGGGGTAAAGAGCTTGTTTGCAATGATCTCCAGCGTTGCCACGTCGGCATCGATCTCAGCCGAGATGGGGGAGAGGTCGGGCGCCTCGATGGGCGCGTTTGCATCGGTGCTCAGGAGCAGACGCTCGAGCTGACTGTAGAACAGATTCTTGTTGTTTGCATCGTCCATCATCACCGCGTAGCGGGAGAGGGTACCGAGACGAGAGTAAACAACGTCAAGCGCGGTCTTCTTTTCCGAAACCATCAAAACGTTCTTGCCCTGGTTTACAAACTGCGTGATCAGGCTGGTGATGGTTTGGGATTTACCCGTGCCGGGAGGGCCCTCAACAACCAGCTCGTCGGTGGTGTTGAGCGCGTGCAAAACGGTCTCCTGTGCCGAGTTGAGCGCATTGATATAAACGAGGGAATCCTCGGGAATGGATTTTTGGGGATCCAGTGCATCCAGGTCGGGGTTGCTGTTGTCGTGATCGGAGTAGAAGTCGATCGAACCGTAATCGGACACAAGGTCGGAGACAAGACGGTTGACAAGTCCTTTGTTCAAAATTTGCTCAAAGTCGCGCTGAATGGAGTTGGAGTAAGCAGGGAACTTACCAACAACAATGTTATGCACCAACTTGAGTGTGCCGCGCGTGTATTTGGGGAAGGATTCGCCGGGGTACTCGGTGAACTTTTTGAGCTCATCGCTGTTGTACTCAATGCGGATGTCGTTAGAAGCGTAAAAATCGAGAAGTCCTTGCAAGAAGGTGTCGGGGTTGATCTCCTCGGGCACGCAGTCGGGCATGGGATTGGTAATGCTATTGAACTTATAGTGCGCCAAAATCAGCGTGCTGTTATAAACGACGTCACGGGTGGGGTCGAGCGCGATCGAGATCGAGGTCGTGTTTCTGTCAAGCACTACGGGGAAGAGGCACAGGGGCGCGCGGATGCCGAACTCGCCGTTGGAAAGGCAGCCTTGCACAAAGGGATAACCGATATAAAGATCGTTTTGACCCTTGTCGCGCATATCGCGTGTGCTCTCGCGAATGAGGTTGACAAGATTCTTATATCTCTCGCGAGCGGGATTGGTGCGGGAAAGATCCTGATCTGCTGCCTCGGAGATGACCATCGGCTCGGTAGCGGAGAAGAGGATCTCCAGGGGATTGTAGCGGCCGTTTGCATCAAAAAGGTCAACCGCATATTTTGCTGCCAGCTTGGGCAAAAAGAGCATGCGATTGGTCTTATTAATATTGATGAGTTTTTTGGAAAGCTCGCGCAAGGTCTCCTCAACGTGATCCGAAACCGCCATCTCGCCACCCTCAATTTTGTTGCCGTTGATTACAGACAAAAATTCGGTGGCAAAGTTTTCTACAAAAGCAGGGCCCACGCCGGCAATGCTATAAAAGTCCGATTCCTTTTTGGGCATCAGACGCACCATTTCGCGCAAAGCATCATCAGGGCAAACCGTAGGGGTTCTGCCCGTTTTTGCTTTTTCGCGTTCTCTTATTTTCTGGCGCAAGAGGTAGAGCGCTTCAAAGAGTTCCATATCACGATTCATTCAAACAATCCTTCTTTCGTCAAGAGTATAACTCATATAAGTCTATCTAATTAAGTATACCATACTTTCATATTTCCGTCAAGTTCTTTTGCGGGGATTTTGAAAAAACTTTTTTGAAAAGTGACTCTCAAAAAGCCATCAAGAAGAGAAGAGCACCTGCCAAATAAACCAGTTTTTGGAAAACTTTTATTCGGAATTTTGTTCACCCCCAAAACGACGAAAAAAAGATGAAAAAAATCGAAAAAATTTTCAACTTTTTTTCAAAAACCCCTTGTCAATTCGGAAAAAATAGTTTATAATATAAGCAAGAGTGGAGCAAAGTGGTGGAAAATGTTTAAAAGTGGAGCAAAACCGTCATTTTGAACCAACTAAATTTCGGAAAGGAGAGACGCTTTTATGTTCGGCGGAGAATATCGTCACAATAAAGACAGCAAAAACAGAGTTTTCATGCCTGCAAAATTGCGCGAGGAATTGGGCGAGACCTTTGTGATCGCCAAAGACATTCGCGAAAAGTGTCTCAAGGTCTATTCTCTTGCGGGATGGGAAGAATACATCGCCCCCCTCAAGGAGCAAAACCGCAAGCTTTCCG
>JAZNYU010000163.1:0-48647 GCA_045594605.1 Eubacteriales bacterium | reverse complement strand
ACGATCTTTTTGCGCAAATACGCGGTGACCGCCATGATGTTGCCCATCACCTCGGCGGGGTTTTTGAAAACGTTTGTGTTGATGCGTTGCAAAATGACGCGTGGCTTGCTATCCACCAAAAAGGTGTTGTTGATGTGGCCGTTGCCGTGCGGAAGCGCCGCGGCATCAATGCCAAATTGCTCAAGTACGTTTATGATTGGATTCATTCTCTCTGCATCCTTTCTCATTTCATTTTTTGTGTGAAAATATATGAAAAATGGAACAAAACCTATTGACTTTGCCCGTGTGTTGTGCTATGATTATATTATAATATATCCAAATATGAATAGATATATGGAAATGGACATAAAACCTTTGAAAACAGCCAAAAACTCTCACGAAAATCACGCCGCACCGCTCAACGATTGCGGCATTGCGCGCAGCGCCGATATTTTGGCGTTTCATTGCTCGCTTGACCGTCAATTTGACCGCGACCACAACTTTAGCGGAGAGCGTCACCCGTTTTATGAATTGGTATTCGTTGCCGAAGGAACGGTTGGGATCACCGCAGGCGAGGAAGTGCATACCCTTTCGGGTGGGCAGATCCTTTTGCACAGCCCCGATGAGTTCCACCGCATCTGGTCGGAGTTTGGAAGCTCGCCGCACGTGCGCAATCTTTCCTTTTTTGCCGCTGCCATTCCCTCTTTGGGCTCACGCGTGGTACAACTGAATGACGCCGAGCAAGCCGAGCTGACAACCGTTTGCGATGCCGTGGCACAAGGGATCCGCACCGGCGACCGCGCGCTCCTGAATGAAGCACGCGTGCGTTTGGAGCTGTGGTTCTTGCAGGTCGCCAAAAAGGAAAACGACACCGCCGAAGAAACACCGCTCCTACCCTCCGCTCTGCGATACGCCGAGATCGTTGGCATTCTGAACGCCAATTTGCACAAGCAGCTCTCGGCAGGCGAGATCGCACAACTGTGCAATATCAGCCTATCTGCTCTCAAAAAGATCTTTACCCGTTATGCGGGCATGGGTGTCTCGCGCTACTTCACCGAGATGAAGATGCGCTACGCCGCCGAGCAGCTCCAAGCAGGCATGCGCGTGGGTGAGGTCGCCGCCCTTTTGGGGTACTTCGACCAAAATTATTTTAGTACCGTCTTTCGCCGTGTAATGGGCTCCCCTCCCGGGACCTATCGCGGCAGTGAAAAGAAGCTTGATACACGAATAGAAAGAAAGGAAAATACCAAAATGAAATTCATTACCGTTCAAAACTACGACCAGCTGAGCCGTCAGGCTGCCAATATCATTTCTGCACAGGTCATTATGAAGCCGCAAAGCGTGCTCGGCCTTGCAACCGGTTCCTCTCCTCTGGGCACCTACCGCCAGCTTATTGAGTGGTACAAGAAGGGCGACCTCGATTTTTCTGCCGTTACTTCTGTAAACCTTGACGAGTACATCGGTCTTGACGGAGAGCACGACCAAAGCTACCGCTACTTTATGCAGACCAACTTCTTTGACCACATCAACATTCGCCGCGAGAACACCTTTGTTCCCAACGGCTGCGCCGACGACCTTGCAAAAGAGGGCGCCGACTACGACGCTCGCATCGAGTCCCTCGGCGGCATCGACCTCCAACTGCTCGGCATTGGTCTGGACGGTCATATCGGCTTTAACGAGCCCGCTCCCATCTTTGAAAAGGCAACGCACGTGGTCGATCTTCACGAGTCCACCATCAAGGCAAACGCCCGCTTCTTTGAAAAAGAAAGCGACGTTCCGCGCCAAGCCATCACCATGGGTATGGGCGCTATCATGCAGGCAAAAAAGGTCCTGCTCATTGCCAACGGCAAAGCCAAAAAGGATATCGTTCAGCGCGCATTCTTCGGTCCTATCACCCCCGAAGTGCCCGCTTCTATCCTTCAACTCCATCCCGACCTGACCGTTGTGTTTAGTGAGGAATGATTTTTAGAAGATTGCGGGGGAACCTTTTTCGCGAAAAAGGGTTCCCCCGCACCCCTTCCAAAAAGCACTCTCACAAAAAAGAAAAGCAGATAAAGACAGCGCACTTGCTGTCTTTTTCTCTTTCAACTCTCTGAGCGGATAGGGTTGGTGGTCCCTAGCCGCTCGCGGCAGCCAAAGCGAGGGTTCCCCTCGCGCCGACTGTCTATCCGTGGCTTTGGATTTCACTTTTGTAATTCTTGTTAGAGAGTTTTTGGAGAGGGTGTGGGAGAACCCTTTTTCCCAAAAAGGTTCTCCCACAAAAAATTCCTATCTTATTCAAACAATCCCAAAATCGCTGCCTTGGGTTGAACACCCATGGTCTTTTTTACGGGCTCGCCGTTCTTAAAGACGATCAGGGTAGGGATGCTCATAATGCCAAAGCGCATAGCGAGCTCCTCTTGCTCATCGACGTTGACCTTACCGACCTTGATATCGGTTCTTTCTTCACCGATCTCGTCAACAACGGGAGAGAGCATGCGGCAAGGGCCGCACCAAGGTGCCCAAAAGTCCACGAGGACGGTTTTTTCGGATTTGATAACTTCTGCTTCAAAATTTTCAAGAGTGATGTTGATAACTGCCATGTTTGTTTCTCCTTGTCTTTTTTATGTGGATGATTGGTTTTCGTTTTTGGGATTGCATTGAATGATGACAAACTCGCGTGGATTGGAAAGGCGCGGAATGGGGGTATGGTCACCCGCTCCGCGGCTGATGACACATCGACCGTCGACAACGCCTGCGGTGTATTTGGGGAAGAGCCCCTGCCCCGGCGCGTAAACGCCGCGACCGAAGAAGCGCCATTGCCCACCGTGGGCGTGACCGCAAACGGTCAGTTCAATGCTTGTTTGACGGATGTAGGGCTCGTAATATTCGGGGTGGTGGCAAAGCAGAATGCGGAACTCCTCGGCATTTGCAAATTCCAAGAGAACTGCCTCGTTCGGGCGGTTTTCGGTTTTGGTAAGTCCCGATGCAAGACCGCAGATGCGGATGCCATCCCAAAGAGTGCTCTCATTGTGAAGCAACGTCACACCCGTTTGAGCAATATTTTGACGAATATCCTCCGGAACGCCGGTGGCACACCGCGAGCCGTTTTTGCCCGACCCTACCGTCTCGTGATTGCCAAAGGAATAATACGTGGGCGCAATGTCGGCGCAGTCGCGCAGAAACGCGTACCCTGATGAGGATTGGTCCAAAAGTTCCGCATCCTCCATGACGTCACCTGCAAGCAGGATGAGGTCGGGGGACTCGGCGCGCAAGCGCTCGGTCAAGCCCTCGTGGGGGCAGGCGTGCAGATCGGTGACAAGACCGATGCGAAGGCTCCTTCCCTCGGGCATGATGGAGAGCTCATAATGCGTGGTGACCAATCGCTTGCTATGGCGGATTGCCACAACGATAGCCAAAAGCAAGGTGCTGGTGATGAATGCGCCTGCAAAGTCGATGGCAACGTCAGAAAGACGCGCACCACGACCTTGACTAAAGAGCTGATGCAATTCGTCGGTTGCCGCATAGAGCAACGTAAAGCCGAGAGAGGCGGCATAGCGCCACAGCAGCTTGCCCGGCCAGGTCAACAAAAGCAAGAGTGAAAGCGCGGCAAGCGAGCCAAACTCCAGCATGTGCGCCAGCTTGCGGACAGGCTTGTGCGCCTTGTTCACCATTTCCTTTTGCTCCTCGGTCAAGTGCTCCATGGGGTCTTTGGGTTTGGTTTCTTCGGGCGTTGTGATTTCTTCTTTGGGTGTCGTCTCCTCGGGGGGTGTTGTTCCTTCGGGAGGCTCTACGGGGGTAGTCGCGTCCGATCCTTCGGGCGGTGTTACCGTTTCCTCGGGGGTGGTTTCGGGCGTTTCGGGTTTGCTCTCTATCCATTTAGAGATCATTTCTACGAACGAAATGACAAACCGTTTGCTCACGTCTGCCGATTTTGCACCGTTTTGCGAAGAAAACAGAAAAATAACCGCCATGTTGCAAACGATCAGAACCGCCAGCAAAATGCGCCAGAAGAGCACCCGCTTGTTTTTTTTCTTCATTCTATGTTTATCCTTTTTATTGCTTCTTCTTTCCCCTTTATCATATCATAGGTTTAACCAAAAAGCAAGTGTTTTTGCACGCAATGCAGAAAAAAATCTCACCCGCACAAAAGCAGCAAAGAAAGCCACAAAAGAATATCCGACTCCCCTTGCGTGCGCGAGAGCAACAGGATCAGTCCCAAAAGCAAAAGCCGATCCTGATCTCCATCTCCCCCACCGCTGAACAGACGGGAAAGTGCCCCAAAATTGATGGGCGAGGATGGGGCTGCCTTTGGGGGTGGAAGGTCGGGCTTTTCTTCCTTTTCGATCTCCTCTTCCTCGGGAGGAGACGGCTCGGCGGGAACGTCCAACACCTCATCCTCGACCGCCTCGGCGCGCAGCATACGGTCGGCTACGGGAGAAGCCTTCTCACCGATCCCCTCGCGCGGATAAGGCCTTGACATCTCTCGCTTGGAAACGGTGATGGGCTCGGTCGGCTTTTGCGAAAAGGTCGAGCCGCTGTAGTGCTCGGGCAAACGGACGGGGCGTTTGCCGCTATCCTGATATCTTGAATACATATCGCGCCCTCCTTATATCATTTTTTGCAAAGCGTCGCCCAAGCGCGAAAGCCCCAGGAGCGTATCGATGGCGCGGCACCGCTCGGGAGAGAGAAAGGGCTTGAGCGCCAACAAAAGATCGTTGCGGCATCCGCGGCGGTCTTTTCCACCGCTATTGTGGATGGGAGCGGCAGAGGCAGGGATGGATGCCTCTTGCGCGGGCGCGGAATTTTGCATTATGGGGGCGAGCATTCGCATCACGTCAGGGAGCTTTGCCATCATTTCGGGATTGTTCAACACACGAGAAATGCCGTCTGCCACCGCCCCCTCTTGCGGAGCGGCCGGGGGAGTTTCGGGTGTCGGTACAGGTGTCGTCTCCCCTGCCCCTGCCGCTGCCGATGAGCCGATCGCCGAGGAAATGTTGCGAAGCAGGTCGGGGTTGGATAGCAGCTTGCCAAGAAGCGCCCCTGCATCCGCCGCGGGCGGCGAGCTTGATTCGATCTCACTCATAAAGTCATCTCCCCCAATCAGTGCTGGTTGCGCTTGTTGCGACGGTAGTCCTCATAAAGGCGGTTGATGCCCTCGAGCTCATCCTCACCAATAGAGCCGAGCGCCGAGCGCACGCTCTCGATGCTTTGCGGGTTGATGCCAAGCTCGGCAGGATCAATGCCCGTTTCGGCGGCGATCTTTTGGATCATCAGACCCAGCTGCGCGTCATCCATAGCCAACAGCTTTTTCAACATTCTTTCATCTATTTGCATAACCGTGTCTCCTTTTGCATGAGATTTGATGGATATCAATGACAGTATATGAAAAAGAGGAGAACGGTGACAAAAGAAAAAAGCCGCGCGTTTGCGCGGCTTTTTTATCATATTAACGATTTTAAGTAAATTGCCACTTGATTTCCCTTTGCATTGGTATAAGTCAATCCGTTTGTTTCAAATCCAAGAGAAGAATGCAGTGCAATGCTTGCTACATTATTTGTTCTGATTTGCTGGAATACGATCTTATATCCTTTTTCTTTTGCTTTTGTGCAAGCGCATATCATAGCTTCTTTTGCAAGCCCTTTTTGTCGGTATGGTTTGAAAATCTCCGGTCCTATTGATATGACTTCTGCCGAGTGCTGATATAGAGAGATCGTTCCAACAATATTTTCATCCAACAATATTGCAAACATTTCAAAATACTTACTGTTTACTTGTTTTAGATTCCATTCATAAATTAAAGCTTCTATCTGCTCAATTGACAGATTTGGATGATTTATTCTTTGTAAAGCGAATGCATCGGCATTCGTAAAATTTCTTAAAACAATCATTTATAAACCTCGTTCCAAAAATCTCGCTTGTTTTCAAAAATCAAAAGGAACTCCCCGTGCTAAAGGATCGGGTACATTTTTCCACAGGCTCCCTTGTGTAAAGGGAGGCTTTTATAACTGCAACAGCCCCAATACATCCTTTACGCTATCCACCACGGCGATGCAGTTGCAGGTCTCAAGCTTTTCGCGGTTTTGGTGTCCTGCGGCAACAAGGACGCAGTCAATGCCCATAGCCTTTGCGACCTCGGCGTCGTGGTCGGTGTCACCGATCATCAGGGCGCACACGTCGGGGTTGGCGTTCTTCCACGCCACGCCGATCTCCTTTTTGCTATGCGCGTGGATGTTATCAAGACCGAGGATGCCGTCAAAGCGCGAGAGGATCCCCAAGCCTTCCAGCTGTCCGCGCAGCATATTGACTTCGGTGGCGGACAGGATCCATTGCTCCATCCCCTTTTGATGAAGCGCATCCAGCACCTCGGGGATGTCGGGATAGACGGTGGAATCCTTGGAGTATTCAAAATAGTAACCCATCCACTCGGGGGCAAGCTCGGCATAGGGTGTCTTTTCAAAATCGAAGCCCATGCGCACGTAGTAATCCTGAATGGGAAAGCCAAAGAGCGCGCGGTAATCCTTTACGGAGGTAACGGGCGGCAGGTCGTGCGCGCCAAGCAGACGGTTGGCACTTTTGATGCAGGCATCCACGTCGTCGTAGATGGTTCCGTTAAAATCCCAAATGATGTGTGTGTAGGGTTTGTTCATGCTGTCCTCTCTTTTCTTCGCCCATGGGCGGAAATGGTTGGTAAAAAAGCCTCTCGATCCCCTTAAAACGGGTTGAAAGATTTCCTTTGCTGCCACGCCTATCCCAAGGTGGCAGAGCCACCCTCTTTTGCCAAAAAGCGTGGGTTGCATCTTGCTCCCTTTTCCTGTATAATAGTACCATGCGGTGGATTTGCCGCCGCAAATTTACAGGAAAGGAGTGATTGATATGGTCACGACAACCAACCTGCCTCGGCATGCTTCTCGCCGATGGCTCTGTGCTTTGATTGCCGCCCTGATGCTTGCAAGTGTGATGACGGTGGGCGCTTTTGCCGCCTCCCCCGCGCATCCAAAAGAATCGGTAGAGACCGACGTTTACCTTGACGGTATTGAAATTTTGGACGGCGACTGCGTGATTTGGCGCGACACCACGTTCGTTCCTCTGCGTAAGTTTTGCAATCTGTTTGACGGATGCAGCTTTTCCTGGGATTCCAAAACCAACACCGCAACGGTAAAGACCGCAAGCGGTATGACGCTCATCATTCAGTCGGGCGCTCTTTACATCTGGGCAAACGGGCACTACTTCTACACCGTTGAGGCGGTGCAGAATTGGGGCGGTAGCCTTTACGTCCCCATTCGCCCTCTGGCGCGTGCCTTCAATGCCACCCTTGCGTGGAACAATTCCTTGCGTGCGGTAGAGCTGCAATCTGCCGCAGGTAAGCCTATGGTGGCTTGGGCAAGCTATAACGAGGACGACCTTTATTGGCTCGCGCGCATCATTTCTGCCGAGTCGAAGGGGGAACCCCTGAAGGGACAGATCGCCGTTGGCAACGTGGTTCTCAACCGCGTGCGCCACAAGTCCTACCCCAACACCATTTACGGCGTTATTTTTGACCGTAAGCACGGCACACAGTTCTCGCCCGTTTCCTTTGGCACGATCTACAACAAGCCTACGGAATCGGCGATCATTGCCGCTAAAATTTGTTTGGAAGGATACTCTATTTCCAATACTGCTCTGTTCTTTATGAACCCTCGTATTGCTACGACCAACTGGATCTCAAAGAACAGACCCTATGCTTTTACCATTGGCAACCACGATTTTTATAACTGACCCTTGGTAAGGAGCATAATGGGGATGGTTCGCGTTTGCGGGCCATCCCCAATTTTTTTATGTTTCGATTTTAGTCTGCGGGGCGGTCGGTGAGTGCAAGACTTGTGATGTAAGCCTTAACCGCTGCCGTATCACCCGTGTATTCAAATCCGTCCTTGTAGAGCTGCTTGCTGCCGTGGAAGGCGTAGGTTCCAACACTCTCAAGCGTGGTGGGCAGCTTGACCTCTGCCAGTGCTACACAGTTTTGGAACGCCTGGTTTGCAATGGAAAGCGTGCCCTCGTTGATGATAACGGATGTGAGCGCGCTGCACTCAAAGAATGCGCCTGCGCCAATGGTTTGCAGGGATGCGGGGAGCTCAATAGCCGTCAGAGCGCTGCACAGCATAAAAGCACCGCCTGCAATATTGGCAAGTCTGGAGCCTGCCTCAAAGGTAACGGTCTCCAAAGAGATGCAGCCGTAGAATGCGCGTGCACCGATTTCGGTAACGTATGCGGGGAGGGTGAGAGACTTGAGCGATACGCACTCTCTGAGCGCATAATCTGCAATGATGAAGGAATGCTCGCTCATATCAAACTTGGCATCCTGCTTGAGGTAGTCCTCCTCGGTGGGGAATACCAAGGTCTCAACGCTGGAGCTGCAGTTGAACGCCTCTTTGCCAATACCAACAACGCGCAAGGGCTTCTCGCCGCCGTTGTTTACAAAGTATGCGGGGATGTGAACGGGGTGCATTTTATCGTTGGTGGTAGAAAAAGCAACGATGATGACCGTTTCACTGTCTACGTTCTCGTAGTAGAAGGTATCTACGCCGTTGAGAGATTCATGGTCGATGATAACCGTTTTGTCTCTGTACTGTTCGTCGTCGTTGTTATTTTTGTCATCTTTGTCATTACACGCAGCAAAGGAGAATACCATCAGTGCCGCCAGCAAAATTGCGAGAAGTTTTTTCATAATCTTCCTCCTGCCAAAATACATATATAAAGATTATACAAGATATAGAGCAAAAAGTCAATAGATTTTTACCGATTCTTTGTAAATATTTTGTGATATATCCTCTCCCTGCCACCGCAAAACAACAGCCCTCTTTTGCCCACCGACGCCTCGCAATTTGTTTTCTCTCTATTGACAATCCCGGCCGTCTGTTGTATAATATTAGAGGAAATAAAAAACGTGGGAGGACTCGGATGTTATCTTCAACATTTAGTGCGGGGCTGTGCGGCATTGACGGCTTTCCCGTAACGGTAGAGTGTAACCAAAAGAATAATTTGGAGGGCTTTGACCTTGTCGGACTCCCCGACATGGCAGTGCGCGAGGCAAAGGAGCGCGTCAAAACCGCTTGCTACAATAGCGGCTTCAGTTTCCCCTATGCGCGCATCACCGTCAATCTTGCCCCCGCCGACCGCAAAAAAGAGGGTTCCGCTTTTGATGCGGCAATTCTTTGCGCCATTTTTCACAGCAGCGGCATCATTCGCCGCAGCGTGGATATGCGCGGCAAGTGCATTGTGGGTGAGCTTTCTCTCTCGGGTGAACTGCGCGGCGTGCGCGGCATTTTGTGCATGTGCGTGGCGGCAAAGGAGCACGGCTTTACCGAGTTTTACGCCCCCGTGGAAAACGCCAAAGAGGCTGCCGCGGTAGAGGGCATTACGGTCTATGCCGTTCCCAACATCCGCTCGCTTGTGATGCACCTCAACGGCGAGGAGCTCCTCTCCCCCATGGAATACGACCGAAAGGCTTTTTCGGATGCCGTTACCAAGCACGCCTTGGATTTTATGGACGTGCGCGGACAGACCATGGCAAAAAGAGCCATGGAGATCGCCGCCGCAGGCGGACACAACATCCTGCTCATCGGCCCTCCCGGGACGGGCAAATCCATGCTTGCCAAGCGCCTTCCCACCATTCTGCCTCCCCTGACCTTTTCCGAGGCGATCGAAACGACCAAGGTCCATTCGGTTTCGGGAACGCTCCCCGAGGGTGTCTCCCTCTTGTCGGCGCGCCCGTTCCGTTCCCCTCACCACACCATGAGCCCCGTCAGTCTTGTGGGCGGCGGCATCAATCCCATGCCCGGCGAGATCTCGCTTGCCAACAACGGCGTGCTCTTTCTTGACGAGCTGCCCGAGTTCCCAAAGCAGGTGACCGACGCTTTGCGCCAGCCCCTTGAGGACCGCCGCGTGACCATTACCCGCGCAAACGGACGCGTTACCTTCCCCTGCTCCTTTATGCTGGTGGGTGCGATGAACCCCTGCCGTTGCGGATACTTCGGTCACCCCACACATCCCTGCACCTGCCGTCCCGACGACGTCAAGCGCTACATCTCCCGCATCAGCGGACCGATGCTTGACCGTATGGACATTCAAATAGAGCTCCCCTCTCTTTCCTATGACGAGATCTCTGCTCCCGATCCCCACGCCGATGCCTCAGCGACCATTCGCGAGCGCGTGACTGCCGCACGTGAATTTGCACGCAAGCGCATGGGCGAGGATGCAACCGTATTTTGCAACGCACAGCTCGATGCGCGCGGCATTCAACGCTATTGCACGTTGGACGCGGATGCCTCTGCCCTTTTGGCAGCGGCTTATGACCGCATGGGGCTGAGTGCACGCGGCTATGACCGCATTTTGCGCGTAGCACGCACCATTGCCGACCTTGACGCCAGCGAGACCATTCGTGCACCGCACGTAGCAGAGGCGATTCAGCTGCGCAGCCTGGACCGCAAATATTGGGGATAATAAATACACCCTTACTGTTAAGAAAGGAACCTTTATGACCGAACTTTTATCGCGCTTGTTTGTAAAAAACTATAAGGATGCGCAAAATCCGACGGTGCGCACCGCCTACGGAACGATGGTCAGCATTACGGGTATCATCGTCAACATCCTGCTCTTTGCCGCAAAATTTGTGGTGGGCACTCTGTTTGGCGCCATCTCCATTGTGGGTGATGCGGTGAACAACCTTTCGGATGCGGGAACGCAGATCATCTCGCTGATCTCCTTCCGCATTGCCGCCAAGCCCGCAGACCGCGAGCATCCCTTTGGGCACGCAAGAATCGAATACGTCACCTCCATGATCGTTTCTTTTCTTGTCATGCTTGTGGGCTTTGAGCTTCTCAAAAGCTCCGTTGAGCAGATCTTCTCCCCCGAACGCCCCGATAGCTCTCCCGTTGCCATTTTTGTGCTGATCGGTTCTATGATCTTCAAGCTGTGGCTCGGACTGTTCAATCGCACCATCGGCAAGCGGATCGACTCCTCGGTGATGCGCGCAACCGCCGCCGACAGTCTCTCCGACGTGTTTGCAACGGGTGCTGTCCTGATCGCAACCGTGCTGCCCATGATCTTTACCGAAATGAAATGGAACCCCGATGCCTATATGGGCGTGATCGTTGCCGTGCTCATTATGGTGGCAGGCGTTCGCATCCTCAACGAAGCCAAAAACGCCATCCTCGGCGAAGCCCCCTCGGAGGAGATCATCAAACAAATTACCGAGACCGTTGACCGCTATGAGGGCGCGCTCGGTATTCACGATATGGTGGTGCACAATTACGGACCCGGTCGCATTATCGCCTCTCTCCACATTGAGGTGGACGGCTCGGTGGACGTTTTTGAAACACACGATATGATCGACACCATTGAAAAGGATCTGCGCCAGAATTGCGGCATTGAGGCAACCATTCACATGGACCCCATCGTGACTGATGACGAACAGGTCAACGAGTTGCGCGCAAAAACCGCAGAAGCGGTGAAAAAAATACACCCGTTGATGCAAATTCACGACTTCCGCTTTGTGGCAGGCGCTACGCATACCAACCTCATTTTTGACGTGGTCGTGCCCTTTGAGGTCAAAATGAGTGAGGAGGAGGTCAAGACAGCAGTTGCCGAAAAGGTCAAGGAGATCGATCCCACCTATTTCGTGGTCCTCAACGTGGACAGAACCTAATGAAAACCAAAAAGGCTTTCGCCGAGGCGAAAGCCTTTTTCTTTTAAACTCTTCACTCTTCACTCTGCACTCTTTAACAGGGGTGCGGGGAAACCTTTTTCGCGAAAAAGGTTTCCCCGCAATCAATCACATTCTTACTTATAAGCCATAACCATCATGTGTGTCAGGGCGATTGCATCGTCCATACCACAGCCGGGCAGGATGTTGCCTTTGACGAACTGCAGGATGGGAAGGTCCTCGGACTCTGCCAAGGGAACCTCAACAACCTTGCCGCGAGTCGCCTGCGTGCGTTTGACAACGTGGGCAACCGCATAGTCATCCTCCATGCGTACGTAGCCCTTTTCGCCATGCACTTCAAAAACGATGGGAGAGCAGTTGGAGCAGAAGCCCGTCTCGTTGACGGCGATTGCACCGTTCTCAAAGGACATCACCGTAACGGCGTTGTCCTCAACACCGTCGGCGTTCTTTCCATTGGCAGAAGGATTCTCGCAAGCGTGTGTGAAGGCAGAGGATGCCGACACGGGCATACCAAGGATCCAATGAATGATATACATACCGTGAGCGCCAAGGTCGATCATAGCACCGCCGCCACACTCTTTTGCG
The DNA here is from genome assembly GCA_045594605.1 of Eubacteriales bacterium. GTDB lineage: Bacteria > Bacillota > Clostridia > Oscillospirales > CAG-272 > UMGS1865. The sequence continues at coordinate 36,400 of JAZNYU010000163.1, read as the reverse complement.
TTGTAGAAGTGCGGGGGGAGCCAGTCGCCAATACTGCCGGAATGGCAGTTGCGGAAGCGCACGTAGTTGATCTTGCCAAGCTCGCCGCTATCCACAATCTGCTTGACGGCAATGCGAGAGCCAACGTATTTTTGGAAGAGAGAGATCGTCAGCGTAACGCCGTTTGCCTCTACCGCATCGCGAACGCGAATGGCATCCTCGTCGGTCAGAGTCAGCACCTTTTCGGTAAAGATGTGCTTTTTGGCGTTTGCAATACGGATCATATCCTCGGCGTGATGGCAGGATGCGGAGCAAACGATAACGCCCTCGGCATCACTTGCCAAAAGCTCCTCTACCGTTGCAAAGCGCGGCAGTCCGAATTCCTTTTGGTACTCGGCAGCAAGTGCGTCGTCTCTTTCATAAAAGCCGACCACCTCACCGTGTGCCAGTGCTTGACGCGTGTAATCGGGGGCGTGGACGTGCCATACGCCCAGTACTGCTACCTTCATGCGAAGTAAACCGGCTTACCGGTCTTGGAGGACTCGTAAATCGCCTCGAGAATTTCGGAAACGACCAGAGCTTGCTTGGGAAGAACCACAGGCTCGGTGTCGTCGATGATGGAACGGATCCAGTTTGCAGCCTCAACGTCGATTGCGTTGGAGGATGCGCCGCTGTAGAATGCTACGCCACCGGCGGAGGTGTCGACCTTGGTCTCGGTCTGACGGTCAAATTCGATCTTGTTGATCTTGAGAACGTTGTTCTTGATCTGCAAGCCTTCCTTGCTGCCGCAAAGGGTGCAGCTACCCTCTTCGATGGGCTCGGAGGTGTTGAGCGCCAAACTCGTTTCGAGCATAATGGTAGCGCCGTTCTTCATGCGGATGAATGCGCAAGCTGCCTCTTCAAGAGGTGTGGTGCTGACGCCGTTGTCACCCCAGATGTTGCCTGCCTCGGGATGCTCGAGCTTCTTGTGGGTCTTACCAACAACCATTTCGGGCTCGTAGTTATTCATCAGGTAGAGAGTCAGGTCAAGGGAGTGGGTAGCAATGTCGATGATGGGGCCGCCGCCTTGTGCTTCGGCATCCAGAAATACGCCCCAGTTTGGAGTGCCGCGACGACGGATAGCATAGCAGTTTGCATAGTAGATCTCGCCGAGCGCACCGGATTCGATGTATCTCTTAGCGTAAATGCTTTGAGCCTTTTGACGGTGTTGGTAACCAATGGTCAGCTTTTTGCCGGTAGCCACTGCTGCTTCGTACATTCTGCGAGCGTCGGCTGCGGTCTTTGCCATGGGCTTTTCGCACATAACGTGCTTGCCTGCATAAAGAGCATCAACGGTGATTTGTGCGTGCTCGCGGTTGGGAGTCAGAACGTGAACGACCTCGATCTCCTCGTCCTTGAGCAGCTCCTTGTAATCTACGTACACCTTTGCATCGGGAGTGCCGTATTTTGCGCAAGCCTTTTCGGCTCTTTCGGGAATGATGTCACAAAATGCAACCATTTTTGCGTTGGGAATACGGGAAAGTGCGGGCATATGCTTGCCGTTTGCAATACCGCCGCATCCGATAATACCGATTTTTACAATTCTGTCCATGATTTTTTCTCCTTTTTTTCTGTTTTTTAGGTCACGCCGCACGCGCGTGGGGCGTTTATACAAAAAAATCTCACAATTTCTGATTTTATTATAGACTTTTTGAAAAAAGAATGCTATAATAGAATTGCCAAAAAATATAACAAATTTGTCCTGCGAGGAAAACACAGTATGCAAATAAACGATTTTCACGTAGAGTTGCCGCAGATCGTTGGCGACGGAACCGAATTCTTTTTGCAAGCAACGCCGCCCGAAAATATCGCCTGCGCGGCACACGTCCACAAAGCCGTTGAGCTGTTATACGTCAAAAGCGGCTCCTATTCCCTGCTTTTGGACGGTGTGGAATACGAGATCGGCGAGGGGGATCTGGTGCTTTTTTGCTCCAATGCCATTCACCACGTTTTCACAAAAAATTTGCCCCGGAATGAATATTACGTTATTAAGATCTCCCCCGCGTTCTTCTTGCAGTTCTCCACCCAGGAGGAGGGCGCGGAGTACGTGATGCGCTTTGCCGTCAACCGCAAGGGAAGCAAGTGCATCTGGACAAAAGAGGAGCTGGAGGGCACGCCTCTCTTCTCTGCCCTGCAATCCCTGATTGGGGAGCACGAGGGGAAAAAGTACGCCTCGGGCGTGGCAACAAAGCTCAAAATCATGGAGCTTTTGGTCGAGATCTTGCGCAGTGACTCCCCTGCTGACGAAAAAACGCCGCACAACCAAACGGCAGCCCTCATTTATAATACGATGGTCTTTGTGCGCAATCACTACGCCGAGGATATGGATGAGCGTGAGCTGGCGCGCAGTCTTGGAATGAGCTACAGTTATTTTTCGCGCAGCTTTCGCCGCGTAACGGGCATGACCTTTAAGCAATATCTCAACCGTATGCGCGTCAATCAGGCAGAAAAGCTGCTCTGCCGCGGCGGCATATCGGTCAGCGAGGCAGCGACCCGTTGTGGATATAACAGCATTTCCTACTTTATCAGCGTTTATAAAAGCATCACAGGCAAAACGCCTTATCAAAGCCTGCAGCAAACTGTAAGCAGGCAGGAAAAACAGTAAAAAACACACCGACGCCCTGCAAAACAGATGCGTCGGTGTGCTTTTGCACTTTATGAATCAGCCAATGTAGGTGTGCTTGGTAACCCACTTTTCCCATGCGATGGGAAGATAGAAGGAGTAAAGACCAACCGTAACAACCGTCAACAGAAGCCAAAGCAGGATGCGACCCCAAAGCTGGAATCCGTTGCCATCAAATGCCAGTCTGTAACCGTTGATGTAGGTGTGTCTCTTTTGCCACTTCAGCATTCTGCAAGCGCAGAAGGGAGCAGCGATACCCAAAGTGATTGCACTCAAAAGAGAGAACAGAATGCATCTGCCAAGGTACCCCCAAAAACCGCCTGTAAATCTCGACATACCCAAAATCCCCTTTCCAAAAATAATGCACGCAAGGGCGTACACAATCATTGTATCATATCAAAATCTATTTGTCAAGGCTCTGATAAAAAATTTGGAAGGAGAAAAACAATGACAAAAAAGGGACAGAACCGCTTGGCTCTGTCCCCTTATTCTATCCTTATTTTTTCAAAAGGCTCTTTCCTTCCCAATCGGCATTGGGGGCGCTTCCTGCAAGAGCCGCAATCGTGGGAGCGATATCCATAATGCTGACTTCCTCAAGCTCGCCGACAAGCTCGCGCTCCGCACCCGCAAAAACGAGCGGGATGGTCATATCCTCGGGCATTTCCGTTCCGTGCGTGTGATCGTGTCCGCCGTGGTCGGCGGTAATGATGACGGCGTAATCCTTTGGAATGGCTTCCATAGCGCGCGCAATGTTTTTCCAGCTGTTGTCAAGCGATTGCATATATTCCTCGCTCATCCAGCCGTGTGCGTGCCCTGCCTCGTCGGTGTAACCGAGATAGAGGAAGGTGAGGTCGGGATCGTTTTCGTTGATGTATGCAATGGCGGCATCGGTCAGACGATCGTTTGCTACGTCATATCCGTAATTGCCGCCCTTGATGAGCAAGGAGTAATCCAGAGACGCGGGGTGACAAAGGTCGCGCAGCTGACCCCAGCTATAAAAGGATGCGGTCTTCTTTTTCTCAATGGCAAGCACATCAAAAAGACTCAAAAGAGGATGCTTTGGTTGTGTGTAGGTATTGCTTTGTGTACCATGGTGCTCGGGCATCATGCTAAAAAAGAGCGACATATGACAAGGAAGCGTCACCGATGGCATAACCGTTTTGGCGTTAAGGGTGTAAACAGCATTTGCCATGACCTCTTGCGCCGCTTGGCAGTTTGCCAGCGCATCGGGGCGCATACCGTCAACCAATATCAACAAGGTCTTCATATTTTATTCCTCCAAACTCCACAGGATTTTTGATGACATTATTATAGCACAAACAAAGCGACGTGTCAATAGAACGGCAACAGAAAAGGAACCTATCGGGATAGGTTCCTTTTGGTCATTTCAGGTTGTTTTCGGCTCTTCTCAGGGAGCGCAAGAATGCGATCGACATCCCTGCCGTAATGATCATAGCGATCACATCGGAGATGGGGGCTGCGTACAAAAGCAGCTCCACGTTGGGAGAAATAAGCGGCAAGATCAACATCAGGGGCGCAAAGCAGAAGACGTCGCGCACAGTCGAGGACACCACCGCGTAGGCAGGCTTGCCCACCGCTTGAAAGAAGATGGAGTTCATCTTGATCACGCAGCTGATGCTGACAAGAGAGAGGAAGATGCGCATCGTCTTTTCGCCAAACTTCCAATAAGACTCGGGGTTGGGGATGTTGCTGGGCACGCCAAAAAGCCCGATGAGGAAATTGGGGAAAAGCTCAAAGAGCAAGGTAAACAGAACACCGACCGATAGGGTGAAGACCATGATCTTTTTGTAAAGCTCGCGCACTCTGTCGTAGTTTCTCGCTCCCATATTGTAGCTGATGATGGGCTGACAGCCAAGCACCACGCCAACCACCAGATTGAGCACCAGTGTAAAAATTTTGCTCTGGATGCCGATAATAGCAATGGGAATATCCACACCGTACTCCGAAAGTCCACCGTATCTGGCAAACTGCATATTGCAAAGAATTGCCACAAGAACGATCGCCAGCTGTGTGATAAAGGTGGAAACACCGAGGCCTGCGATGATGCCGACCGAACGGGGACGGGGGATAAAGCTTTTCAGGGTGAGCTTAAAGGTCTTTGTTCTAAAGAAATAAATAACGGTTGTTACAAAGGTAAGCCCCTGACCGATCACGGTGGCAAGAGCCGCACCCGTCATACCCATATCCAAGCCAAAAATGAATACGGGGTCAAGGATAATGTTCGTCACTGCTCCCAAAAGCATGGAAAGCATTGCCCACGTGGGGCTGCCGTCGGCACGAATGATCGAGTTCATCATGTTGCACAGAATATAAATGGGGATCATAGCAAGAATGATGTCAAGGTATTCGATGGAATACGCCAGCGTGTTCTCGGTCGCGCCGAACAAGGTCAAAAGCGGCACCTTGATGGGATAGATGATCGCCATCATCAACAGTCCCGAAAGGAATGCCGCGGTAATGCTGCCGCCAAGCGCCTTGTGCGCTTCTCCGTCATCCTTTCTACCCTGCACGATATTCAAATACGCTGCGCTGCCGTCACCAAAGCACCAAGCGAATGCTTGTGCAATGATAAAAACGGGAAAAACGACACCCGTTGCTGCGTTTCCGAGTGTGCTGAGCTCACTGTTGCCGATAAAGATCTGGTCAACGATGTTGTAAAGCGAGCTGATCAGCTGGGACATAATGCACGGGATGGAGAACCGCAGCATCAGTCGGTTGATGTTCCCCTCGCCGAGCGAAAGTGTTTCTTTTTTGTTGTTCATGAATCTGCCTTTTCTATTTTCAAACAATTTATTTTTACGTCATTTTGCCGTTTGGTCAAACGGCCGAACACCATTTTACCATACTATTGATAAAATGTCAAGAACAAAATGCGTTCCGCCACGAATTTCACATCAAAAACGCGTTTTTAGAAAAAAAGACAAAAGAACCGCTCAAAAACGAGCGGTTCTTTTTTGAACACGTGATGAAAATTCTTCTCTTTACGCTTGGTAAACGATTTTGCCGTCCACAACCGTGACGTATGCCGTCGTGCCGATCTCCACCAAGGGATCGCTGTTCCAGATCACGACGTCGCCATCCTTGCCAACCTCAAGACTACCCACGCGGTCGCCAATTCCCGTTTGCGTAGCGGGGTTGACGGTGATCGCGCGCCAAGCCTCCTCATATGGCAATCCCGCACTCATGGCAAAGCCTGCGCACATAGGCAGGTGCTCAAGAGGAATAACGGGAGCATCGGTGATGATGCTGACGGGTACGCCTGCGGCGTGCAGTGCGGCAGGGGTGGTAAAATCCTTATTCATCAATTCGATCTTGCTCTTATTGCCAAAGGACGGACCAACAAATGCAGGGTATCCCTCTTTGGCAAGCTCGTCGGCGATCAGGGCGCCGTCGGTGCAGTGGTCAAGGGTGAGAGCAACGTCAAATTCCTTTGCAATGCGAATGGATGTAAAAATATCGTCGGCGCGGTGCGCATGCGCCTTGAGCGGGATCTCTTTTTTGATAACGGGGATCATCGCCTCAAGCTTCATATCAAACGGAGGCTCTTTTCCCTCCTCTTTTGCGGCGAGATAGTTGCGGGATTTCATCAAAAGCTCGCGCAGCATTGCGGCAGTCGCCATACGCGTGACGGGTGCTTTGCCGCCCATCTGACCAAACGCGCCCTTGGGGTTTTCACCAAACGCGCATTTCATAGCAACGGGGTTTTTGATGATCATATCGTCCACGCGCTTGCCCACCAGCTTGATGGCGGCAAAGGTTCCACCAACCACGTTTGCACTGCCGGGACCCGTGCAGGCAGAGGTGACACCGTGCTTGACGGCAAGACCAAAGGTCTCGTCCATGGGGTTGATGCCATCGATGGCACGCATATGTGGCGTGATGGGATCAGAACGTTCATTGTAATCCATACCCTCCCAACGCATAGCCGAATTGTGCACACCAATGTGACAGTGCGCCTCAACGCAGCCGGGAGTAACAAGACGTCCGCCCGCATCTATCACGGTCATATTCTCATTCTCTTCAATGCTTTGGGCAACCGACAGGATCTTTCCGTCATCTCCAATCAGGACGCATCCATTCTCCAGATCGGGAGATACCATGGTTTTGATTTTTCCGTTTTTGATCAGTAACATACGCTTCTTCCGCCTTTCCAAGACTTGATCTTATCCTTATTTTACCACACCCGCACACGCGAGTCAAGGGGATTTCTTACATAAAAACCCCTGTTTTTTACAGTTTTTGGTCATTTTATATATTAAATAATTCATTGGATATACCCCATTAATTAAAAATATCTAAAAAATGTCTAAAAACCCCTTTACAAAAGGGGAAAAAAGTGGTATACTTGTAATTGTCGAATAAAACCTATCGAGGGAATATTCGGAAATAACATATTCATTTTCTGGAGGGTGAAAAATGAAAAAGATTCTCAAATTACTCGTTTTGGCATCCCTTACGGCACTGATTCTGCTGACACTGGCATCGTGCGATATCCTCTTTGAAGATATCCCCCCCGTCAGCATCTGGGGTCCCGAAGGAAACAACCCGCTGAAATGCAGCCACATTCCTGTGGTTGATGAAGCAATTGCTCCCACTTGTACAAAATCCGGTCGTACCGAAGGCCAACATTGCTCCAGGTGCAAAGAAGTTCTCGTAGCACAAGAAGTAATCGAAGCACTCGGCCACACCGAGGCTGTTGATGCAGCTGTAGCTCCCACTTGCACCGAAAAGGGCCTGACTGCAGGCGTTCACTGCTCGGTTTGCAACAAGACTCTGCTTGCACAAGAAAAGGTTCCCGCTCTCGGCCACACCGTCGTTGTTGACGCTCCCGTAGAGCCCACCTGCACCGAAGACGGTCTCAGCGAAGGCGTTCACTGCTCTGTTTGCGAGACTGTTATCATCGCACAAACCCCCGTTAAGGCTCACGGCCACACTACCTACACCGTTGTAGCAGTAGAACCCACCTGCACCACCGAAGGTGTTACCGCAGGCGAATACTGCCTTGACTGTGGCAAGGTTCTTGCAGCTCCCCAAACCATTCCTGCAAACGGCCACACCAACGTTGTTGTTGACGCCGTAGCTCCCACCTGCACCGAAGCCGGTCTTACCGAAGGCGCTTACTGCTCCGTTTGTGGCGTAACCACCAAGGAACAGGAAGTTGTTGCAGCTCTCGGTCACACCACCGTTGTTGATGCAGCTGTAGCTCCCACTTGTACCGAAACCGGTCTTACCGAAGGCTCTCACTGCTCCGCTTGTGGCGAAGTTTTCGTAGCACAAGAAACCGTTGAGGCTCTTGGTCACACCGTTGTTGAAGTAAAGATGAAGCTTGCTACCTGTACTACTCCCGGTTATAACAAGCATTCCTACTGCTCCGTTTGTGGTGAAGTCATCGTAAAGAAAGAGATGATCCTCCCGCTCGGTCACGATTTCGTAATTGATGAGGCTGTTGCTCCTACCTGTACCGAAACCGGTCTTACAGAGGGTAGACACTGCACTCGTTGCTCCGTAGGTAAAGTAGCACAACAAACCGTTCCTGCTACCGGACATACAGAGGCTATTGACGCAGCAGTTCCCGCTACCTGCACCAAGACAGGTCTTACCGAAGGTAAGCACTGCTCCGTTTGCGGCGAAGTTCTCGTAGCACAACAAGAAACTCCCGTTATTGACCACACTCACGCACCTCTTGCAGCTGTAGAGCCTACTTGTACAACGACAGGTCTTACTGCCGGCGAGCACTGCTCCGTTTGTGGCAAGATCTTCGTAGAACAGGAAATCGTCCTCGCTCTCGGCCATGATACTTCTACGATCCATCCTAAGAAGGATCCTACTTGCACAGAAGCAGGCCACAATATGTACGTAAAGTGCACTCGTTGCGATTTCTCCACCTATCAAGAAATCCCCGCTCTTGGTCACACCGAAGAAGAAATTCCCGCAGTTGCTCCCACTTGCACCGAAACCGGTCTTACCGCTGGTGTTAAGTGCTCTGTTTGCGGCGATATCCTTACCGCTCAAGAAGTAGTTCCCGCTCTCGGCCACGATAAAGTAACATACGAAGCAAAGGCTCCTACCTGCACCGAGGCTGGTCACGAAGCATACGAAGCTTGCACCCGTTGCAACTACACCACCTATGTTGAGATCCCTGCTTTCGGACACACCACAGTTGTTGTTCCCGGCAAGGCAGCTACCTGCACCGAAGACGGTCTTACCGACGGTTCTTACTGCTCCGTTTGTGAACAAACCCTTGTAGAGCAAGAAGAAATCGCTGCTCTCGGCCACAGTTACGTTGATTACGTTTGCGAAACCTGCGGCAAGGACGATCCCAACCACTACTTTGAAATGACTATTTCCGAAGCTCTCGAAGCTGTGGATGGCAAAAAGGTTTCCATCAGCGGTACCGTTTCCGAAATCAACACCGCTTGGAATACCACCTACAAGAACATTACTGTTACCGTCATCGATGAAAACGGCGACGAGCTTTACATCTACAGACTTGCAACTAACGTTGCCCTTGGTGATATCGTTACCATTGAAGGTACTATGGCTACCTACAATGGCAACAGACAAATTGCACAAGGTGCAACCGCTACCGTTACCGGTCACGATGCAAGCTATGATGTTATTTACGACTACACGATTTCTGAAGCACTCGAAGCTGAAGATGGCACAATGGTTCGTGTAACAGGTACCGTCACCAAGATCAACACCGCTTGGAGTGATCAATACAATAACATCTCTGTTACCATCACCGATGAAAACGGCACTTCTCTTTACCTCTTCAGACTTTCCACTAAGGTTAGCTTGAACGATGTTATCACCGTTGTAGGTTCGATGGACACTTATAGTGGTGCTCGCCAAATTGCAGCAGGCGCAACTGCTGAAATCACCGGCACACACACCTGCTCGAACTTCACCGAAGCAACCTGCACCGAGGCAGCTACATGCAAAGTTTGCGGCGCAGTAGTTGGCGAACCCATTGATCATACCTATGTTAACGGCGTTTGCTCTTGCGGCGCAATTCAAGGCGTAGAGACCATTACTGCAAGCAAGACTGTTGCAGATCTGATTACCGAATATGGTTGGACATCCTCCACCACAAAGCAAACATTCAATCTTGATGAAAACGTAAGTGTTAAGATCAATGGCGGCTCCAACACCGGTAAGGCATACAATGGCGACCATATTCGTATTTATGCTACCGACTCTCCTGCAGGAACCATTACGATTAGTGTTGCAGATGGTTATGAGCTGGTTTCCATTAAGATTACTACCGCAACCGGCACCTATGCTTTCCTCTATGTTGATGGCACTACTACCGATATCTGCAATACCTCCATTACTGTTTCCGGTTCTTCCGTAGTTCTTAACTCCGTGAAGAATGGTTCTAACGGCAAGCAGGTTCGTGTTATGGCTATCGAGGTTGTTTACCAACCCGTCGCTTGATTTTAAACACTGATTAAAATTAACAACGCAAAAGCAACTTGCATATTGCTATAATCCCGGTTAATTTCAGGAACCACACCCTCGGGTGTGGTTCCTTTTTTGTTTGTTTCTCTTCCCTATTTTGTTATTGCACGCAAAAAGAGCGCCCATCGGTGGATGGGCGCTTTTTGCGGTTCTTTTTTTATTTTTTAGGGGTTACGTTCCAAACGTTTTTCGCGTAGTCGAGGATGGAGCGGTCGGACGAGAATTTGCCGCCGTTTGCCGTGTTGCGAATGCACTTTGCAAGGAACTCCTCGCTGCCGTAGTCGCGGTTCAATTCGCTCTTAACACGCACGTAATCGCGGAAGTCCTTGAGCACGAGGTAGTGGTCGGCGCTCCAGCCGCCAAAGAGCGATTCCTTGACCGAGCGAAGCATGCCGCTTCCCGCATCGTCAAAGGTGCCGTCGTCCAGGGTATCAACGATTCTCTTGAGCTCGGGATCGCTGTTGTAAATGTCCCAGGGACGGTAGTCGCGTTTGATCTCTTTTACTTCTTCAACAGTTGCTCCAAAGATATATTCATTTTCACGTCCGGCTTCTTCGCAAATTTCAACGTTTGCGCCGTCCATTGTGCCAAGGGTTACCGTGCCGTTGAGCATGAACTTCATGTTACCCGTGCCGCTGGCTTCCATGCCCGCCATAGAGATCTGCTCGGAGATATCAGCTGCCGGCATGATCTTTTCGGCGTAGGAAACGTTGTAGTCGGTAACAAAGACAACGCGCAACTTATCGTTGACATTGGGATCGTTGTTGACCTTATCGGCAATGGCATTGGTGAACTTGATAATGCCCTTTGCGTTGTAGTAAGCGGGAGCTGCCTTTGCACCAAAGATGAATGCGGTGGGCTTAAAGTTCGGCTCCTTGCCTTCTTTAATGCGGAAGTAATAATAAAGGATGGAGAATGCGTTCATCAGCTGGCGCTTGTACTCGTGGAGTCGCTTTGCCTGCACGTCAAAGATGAAATGAGGGGGCAGCTCAACGCCCTCTTTTTTGAGAACATACTCAGAAAGCTGTTTCTTTTTGATATACTTGATCTCTGCGAATGCGCGGCGAACCTCGGGATCGTCGGCGTATTTTTCAAGCTCCTTGAGGCGCTCCAGATCTGCCTGCCAGCCGTCGCCGATTTTTTCGGTGATCAGAGCGGAGAGCTCGGGGTTGCAGAGTGCGAGCCAGCGGCGAGGCGTTACGCCGTTTGTAACGTTGAGGAAGCGCTCGGGATAGGCTTCGTACCAATCGCGGAAGGTGCTCTCCTTGAGGATCTTGGTGTGCAGTGCGGCAACGCCGTTGATCTTGTTGCCCGCGTAAATAGCTACGTTTGCCATATGTACGGTGTTATCTCTGATGAGGAAGAGCTTGCCGTCCGGGAATTCCTTTTCGATACGTGCTTGCATCTTGTTCAGGATCCTTGCAATTTCGGGGAGCAGCTTGCGCACGCGGTTCATATCCAAGCGTTCAAGTGCCTCACCGAGGATGGTGTGGTTGGTAAAGTTGAATACCGAGCGCGCCAGAAGGAATGCTTTTTCAAACTTCAAGCCTTCCTTCATAACAAGGCGGATGAACTCGGGAATGGCGAATACGGGGTGCGTATCGTTGAGCTGGAGAGAAACGTACTCGTTGATCTTTTCGATCGGGAGTCCCTTTGCTTTATGCTTGCGGATGAGATCCTGCACCGAGGCCGATGCAAAGAAGTATTCCTGACGCAAACGGAGGAGTCTGCCCTTCTCTGTGGAGTCATTGGGATAGAGGGCGTAGCTGATGCTTTCGCAACGCACGTTGTCCTTTGCGATCTTATCGATCTGCATACTGTCAAACGCCGCAAAGTCAAAGCTGCCGGGCTGCTCACTCTGCCACAGACGGAGCGTGTTGATGGTCTTGCCGCCGTAGCCGACGATGGGCATATCGTAAGGAACCGCCTTGGTGGTGAAGTCCGAGAACTTTACAAGCACGCTCTCCTCTTCTTTACGGTAGCTCCAAGGGTCGCCGTGCTTTTGCCAGTCGTCTGCGTTCTCTCTTTGGAAGCCGTTCTCAAAGCTTTGACGGAACAAGCCGTAGCGGTAACGAATACCGTAGCCGTCGAGCGGAATACCAACGGTGGCACCCGACTCCAGATAGCAAGCAGCAAGACGGCCAAGACCGCCGTTACCGAGTGCAGCATCCTCAATATCCTCAAATGCGGTAATATCCACGCCACGCTCTGCAAGAATTGCCTTTACCTCGTCAAGCTTGCCAAGGTTGTAAAGGTTTGCAAAGATCGCACGTCCTACCAAAAACTCTGCCGAAAGATAGCCAACCCGTTTGGTGGATTTTTCTTTGCATTCCTGCCACTTGTCGGCGATTTCTGCCATGGTGGCGCGGCTGACCGCGCGGTAGAGTTCGGGGGTGGATGCGGTTTGAATATTGACACCGTCGTTTGCCTTGAGCAGATTTTCAACCTGTTTGATCCATTTGTTCATAGTTATCAAGTTCCTTTGCTTTGCGATGAATTATCTGTTTGCTTTTTTTACCATACGCGCCAGCTTGCGTGCCAACGCACCCGTAAGATTTTCTTTCTCATAGCGCCAGCTCCAGTTGCGGTCGCTGAGCGTTCCGGGGGTATTCATACGGGATTCAGAGCCCGTTCCAAGGAGATCCTGCAGAGGCAGGATCACATATTTTGCGCAACAACCGTATGCCAAGCGCACCGTTGCCTCGCGGGCACGTTGCATGGTTTCGGGATCGTTTACCTGACAGGAGCAGTAAGCAAAGCGCTTTCTTCCCTTTTTGCACTCGGATGCGAGATCCTTGTAGAACACGTCGCGTGCATCGGTATCAAGATCCTGCAAAAATTCAATAAAGGTTGCATTGTCATGTGTGCCGGTGTAAACGACGCAGTTGTCGCTCTCATAGTTCGAGGGCTTGAATTCCTGCTCGGGGTTGCCGTCAAATGCAAACTCCAAAACCTTCATGCGGGGGTATCCCACATTGCGCATCAGGCGGTAAACGCCGTCATCAAGAATACCGAGGTCCTCGGCAATGATCTTCCAATCCTTTTTGCCCTCAAAGAGAGATTCCTTGGGACCGTCGCACCAGCGCCCTACCTTGGCATTCTTGCTGCCTGCGGGGATCGCGTAGAAGCGGTCGAAGCCGCGGAAGTGGTCGATGCGTACGATGTCGTACATAGAAAGTGCCTTTTGCAGTCTTGCCGTCCACCAGGAGTAGCCGTCGGCTTTCATCTTTTCCCAATCGTAGAGGGGGTTGCCCCAAAGCTGACCGTCCTCGCTGAAGTAATCGGGCGGAACGCCTGCCACCTCGGTGGGTGCGCCGTCACCGTTGAGCAAGAAGAGCTCGGGATGTGCCCAAACCTCGGCACTGTCCTCGGAGACGTAAAGCGGCATATCACCCATAATTTCAACGCCGCGTGCGTTGGCATAGTCCTTGAGCTCCTTCCATTGACGGAAGAACTCGTATTGCGTGAATTGCCAGAACAGGACCGCATCCGCGTTTTTGGAAAGGAAGGCATCCAGCGCTGCTGCATCGCGTGTGCGATACTTCTCTTCCCAAGTGGAAAGTGCGCGCCAGCCATGTGCCTCTTTGATTGCCATAAATGCGGCAAAATCGGCATACTCGCCCTTTTCTAAGAACGCCTTAAAGGCGGGATCGTTGCAATCGAAGCGCGAAAACGCGATCTTTAAAAGCGGAATGCGACGATAGAACAGTGCCTCATAGTTCACACGTCCTACCTGCTCTCCCTCGGGAGCACAGGAATACTCCTCTGCCTCTTTTTCTGTCAGCAAGCCGCGAGCGATCAGTTCTTCTATATCAATTAAGTAGGGACTGCCCGCAATGGCACACGAGGAAGCGTACGGAGAATCTCCGTAGCCCGTGGGCACAAGAGGCAGTACTTGCCAAACCGTTTGCTTGGAACGAACAAGAAAATCGACAAAGCTTCTTGCTTGCGCACCAAGTGTTCCAACCCCATAGGGAGACGGCAACGCGGTAATTGGCAATAAAATTCCTGCATAACGCTGTTTCATTCTCTAATTCCCCTTTGCATTGTATTTTAAACAGTCACTCTAATATTCTATCATATTTTTTGCTCTATGTCAAGTAAATATCAAGCGGAAAGGCGTTGTTTTTGTCGAGAGACAACGTGGCAAAGAAATATTCTCAACCGCAAAGAACCCAATAAAAGAAGGGCTGCTCAACCGAGCAGCCCCTCTTTTTTATTGATAGCTTTAGGGGTTTTCATCCATTGGGAAGTCGAACCCGCCGCCACTGCCGGGCTCGGTTTCTTCTTCAATACTGGATTCAACCGTTTGGTTGCATCCCTCACGGTCACACAGTCCGCTCTCATCGGAGTCAATGTGTCCGTCGGTAGCGTTCTTCAGAACGTCGCCGCAGGCGGAACAGTGAACAGCCGTTGTGCAGTCGCCGTCATCGGCATCGGGAGTGTGAGGCAGTGCGTCACCCTCGCTCTCACCGCAAACGCCACAGGTCTTGGGAGCAGTGCAGGTAGCATCTGTCCACTCGTGACCAAGCGCTTCGCCTTCGGTCTCGCCGCAAGTATCACAGGTCTTGGGAGCGGTACAGGTTGCATCTACCCAATCGTGCCCTGCCGCAGCGCCTTCGGTCTCGCCGCAAACGCCACAGGTCTTGGATGCGGTGCAGCTTGCGTTATCCCACTTGTGGCCGAGTGCTTCGCCCTCGGTCTCACCACAAACACCGCAGGTCTTGGGAGTGGTGCAGGTCGCATCTGTCCATTTGTGACCAAGTGCTTCGCCTTCGGTCTCGCCGCAAGTGCCGCAGGTCTTGGGAGTGGTGCAGGTTGCATCTGTCCATTTGTGACCGAGTGCTTCGCCGTTGGTTTTGCCGCAGGCTCTGCAGGTTGCAGCCTTTTCGCAGGTTGCCTCTGCCCACTTGTGGCCGAGCGCCGCATCCCCTGCTTTGCCGCACACCTTGCAGGTGGCGGGGGTGTCGCAGGTCGCATCTGTCATATCGTGCGATACCGCGCGAGTTTCACCACACAGGTTGCAGGCGGTGTCGCAAGCGTTGTCATACGTGTGAACACACTCGCTCTTACAAGAACCGAGAAAGGCGCACAAAGCAACGATCAATATGGAAAATGTAAGTATTAAGATTGATTTTTTCATATTTTCACCTTTATTTCGTTATTATTTTTGTTGTTTGAATAGGCTGTCACCAAAACGGTTGCCGTCAAAATGACAGCCTATCTTCAGCCTTTCTTATCCCCACAAATATGCTTGAGCCGACGCCAGCAGATTGTAGATAGCAAGCATGAGATCCTTCTGTTCGGTCGAAGCCGCTTCATTGGCGAATGCGCCAATGCCGGTTGCAACCTTGGAAACGCTGACACCGTCCTTGAGGATCTCAACGGTGAAATCGGGAGAATCCAGACCCATGATAAGTCCCTCACTCAAAAGCACGTAGTCTCCGCCGCCCTTGACAACAAGGTGGTCAAGGCTGATCTCTTCTCCGTTTACGCGGATGGTAATGCCATCAAAGGTTGCAAGCTTGATGGCAAAGCGGAAGTAAGCAACCTTGCCTACAACGACCTCATAGGACTCGATCTTTGCCGTCTCATCGGTGTTGTTTTCAACAACCGTTTGCTCGGTGGGAACGTTTTGCGAAGGTGCAAATCCCTCTACGCCATCGGTAACGGGAGCATCTGCATTGTAATTCTTTGCCTTTTGTGCCGCCGCACCGTAAGCAAGGGTATCGTTGATCAGTTGAACCAATGTCGCGTCGTTTGCATTCTTTGCAAGAAGATTGGTCAGGTTCGTCTTAACACTGTAGGAGAGCTTGGAAGCCACTCTTTGACCGTCGATGAGGAGGTACGCATCGATGTTCTCTCCCATATACTCGGGAGCAATACCCTCAAAGCAGAACAGGATATAGGTCTCACTAAGGAAATCGCCCTCAACGGTTCTTACGTCGCCCATAAAGTGGAATTCCATGGTCACAGTCTTGCCTTCGATGAGGCTGGGATCGATCACCTGAACGAAGTAGCGCATGGAGATGCCGGAGCTAAGGTGAACGCTTTGACCGATGATCTTGACCTGACAGATGTCACAGTAACCAAATTCGTTTTGTTCGCAATCGCTTGCACGCTCGCCGCAATAGAGGCAGGTGTGCTTGCCATCGGTAACCTCGTGAACGGTAAGCGTTGCATCGCAAACGTCGCATTTGTGATTGTTATCGCCGTCCACGCAATCATGAGCGACACTCAAGTCAATGCCGCACACGTCGCAAAGCTCGTCGCCGTCAAGGTCTTTGTGCTCTGCAAACGGCAGGACTGTTTCGGCAGCGAATACCTGGCCGCACAAAGAGCAGACCGTAGCGCCTGTGTGTCCTTGCTGGGTGCAGGTAGAAGGAACGTCATCCTGCTTGACGAGATCGTGCTCCAGTTGAGGCTGATATTCCTCGTAGGAGTAATAGCATCTTTGGCAGGTGTAAGAGATTATACCATCGGCTTGGCAGCTCACCTCTCTGAGTATTGCAGCCTCATAAGCGTGACCGGCTGCCTCCGCCACTACAAATCCGCAATTGATGCAGGTGTTGTCGACCTCGCACTGTACGTCACCGAACATCGGTACGTGTCCGCGTGCGTATCCGAATATTTCGCCACAGGTCGTACAGTAGTAATCCTCGGTACAGGTAACACCGCCCTCATTGTTATAGGTATGGCCGATTGCATGTTCCAGAAGTGCAGGACATCTTGTGCAATATACGGGCTCGTCGCAGGTGGGCGCTTCCTTATCGGGATCGTGACCGAGTGCCTCTGCTTCTACATGACCGCAGGAGATACAGTATTTTTCGGTT
The DNA here is from genome assembly GCA_045594605.1 of Eubacteriales bacterium. GTDB lineage: Bacteria > Bacillota > Clostridia > Oscillospirales > CAG-272 > UMGS1865. Next base: position 19,441 of record JAZNYU010000163.1, on the reverse strand, counting down.
GTGCAGGTAGGAGCATCCTCTGCGTTAAAGACGTGTCCCGTAGCGGGAGAGAGGACCTTTTCGCAGGTAGCGCAGTAGTGAGGAGTGGTGCAGGTTGCCCAAACATCCTCGTGTCCGGTTGCGTATTCATCAATGACGTCGCAACGCAGGCAATACTTATCTTCCTCGCAGGTAGCTGCCTCGATGTTGTAGGAGTGACCGAGCGCCTCTTGCGTGACCTCAAAATAGCTGGAGCCGCAATGGCTGCATTCGTGGTGGATGCCACCGCTGTTAAGACACTGTGCCTCGATTACGGTATCTACGTAGGCATGAGGAGCGAAGGTCTCGATCAATGCGTAGCAGACCGTGCAGGACTGCTCTTGGGTGCAAGTGGGGGCATCGATGTTGGGAGTGTGCGGAAGTTTGGGAATGATCTCCTTCTTCTCTTCCACGTTCTCGCTGCAATTTGCGCACGGCGTGATGGTTGTAACATATCCCTCATACGTGCAGGAAGGATCCATGCTGCTGGAGATATAGGACTCACCGGGGGTGTGACCGGTTGCCTCGAGGGTGATTCTTTCGCTATCACGGTATTCACCGCACACGGTGCAGGTGTATCTGTAAACCACGTAGCCTTCCTCTTGGCAGGTGGGGTCCTTGTAGTCGTATCTTGTGGTGGTCTCGTTGTGACCGATCACGTCGGTGTGAATAGTCTCTCTCGAGAACACGTAATCGCATGCCGTACAGTAAACGACGACCTCGTAGCTGCCGGGAGCATCACAACCGTTGTTGACCACGTTTTCGATCACGGGAGAAGCCTCGGTGTGTCCGCGTGCGGGAAGCACGTCGGGAGTGATGATAAACTCGCCGCAGGTTGTGCATTTGCTGCCTACAGTAGAGCCGACGGTATCGCATCCGGGCTCAACTGCGGGAATCTCTTCCTCGGTGTGACCGAGCTTTTCGTTGACGATAGCGGAGCAAACTGTGCAGACCTCATCCTCTTCGCAGGTTGCAGGGCCGCTTGTGCTGTGGCCGAGAGGCTCACCGTCGATCTTTTCACAAATGGAGCAATACTTTGCGTTCGTGCAGTCAGCATCTACCCAATCGTGATCGGATGCGCACTCGAGCTTGCCGCTCTCGGCGTTGTAAACAAACGCCTTTTCGCCAACGTAAAGCGTTCCGCTACCCGTGTAGGAAACAAAGGTAGAAAGATCGTATCCCTCGGGGAGATAGATGGTGCCGCGGTTGGTGATCTCAGAATACAGGAGCGAGCCGTTGATAACGTGGATCGTGCCCATATTGTAGAGAGTGCCCTCGTGACGAATGTTATCGAGTGTAAAGGTAACAGAATCAACTGCCAGTTGGGTAGCTCCGATCAGAACGCCCATTTCCTCTGTCGTGCTCTTAAAGATGACAACGAGGTTTTGTGCCTGCATGGAGAAGGGATACAGTGCATCGGTCATATCAATGGTGTGACCGCGCAAGTCAAGGATAACGGTGGTGTCATTCTGCCCCACGCCGGAAAAATCGCCTGCAAAGTCCTTTACAACCACGTACTGATTGTCAGGATAGTAGAAGATGTTGTGGATTCCGTTTGCCGAAAAACCGGTCTCGGAGCCGCTGTGCTGACCGTTGTTGTCGGTATCTACTACAAATACGAACTCGGGATCGAAGCCGCAGCCGCAAACACCGTTGACGTAGTTGTGCTCGCCCGTAGCAAAGAGGTAAGTCAGACCGCAGTCAATGCAGCTACCGTCCTCGGAGCAGCTTACAACGCCGCCGTGGTGCTTCTCGTAATCTGCCTTTTCGTCGCAGTTGTATGCGCAATTGCGCCAGTGATAACCGTCGTTGTCCCAAACATACGCATCATAGAACATATGGTACTTGCCGGTGGCAAGAACGGTGATGTCGTAATATTCCAGAACGTCAATGCCGTTGGCATCCAGAATTTGCAGAACAGTGATCATTTCATCGGTATCGCCGGAAATCAAAGGCTCACCGAGTACTACGGTATGTCCTTCAACAAGACCCTCCCCCTCGTACATCGTGTGGTCAAAGGGCTTGACGTTGATATCCTCGTTGTAGGGGAGTATCTGATCGAGCACGGTAACGGTGAAGGCGGGCTTGGTGATCTCAAAGGTGAAGCTTGCCTCGCCCGAAACCGAACCGATACCAACCACCGTTGCCGTAGCGGTGCCGGGGTAAACGTTGTTCTCGTAGGTTACGGTGTAGTCTACGTCACGAACAAGTCGAACGCCATCAACGGTAATCGTTACAGGATCCAGCTCCAGACCGCTGAAGACGATGCTCTCGGGTGCCTCGGCAATCGCTTCGGTGCCGATGACAACAGACTTGATGGTGAATTCTTTTGTGAACTCTCCCGAGAAGTTGCCGCGGAAGGTGACTGTTGCAGTTGCCGTGCCGGCAGATTTGTTGTTCTCATAGGTTATATAATAGTCCTTGCCAAGGCTGACCTCAAATCCCGCAAGAAGAGCGACGGGTTGCTGCTCGGTGCCATTGTAGAACACCTCGGTGTATTCCAAAGAAACATTGTCATTGGAAACCGCCAAGGGAGTTACGTTAAATCTGACAAGATATTCTTCGGCTCCCAAAACGTATCCGATCTCGTAATATCCTGCATCCTTCACGTTTGTAAAGTTTTTATGGAAGGTATATCCCTTTGGAGTAAAGGTCTTGCCCAATGCCGAGAATACTGCGCTTACGGCGATATCAACGTCATTGGTGTGATCGTTGCCATCATAAACGATGTCGCCGATAGTGGGAATCAGATCGCGATCGATCTCGGTCATGTAGAAGTTGCCAAGACCGTCTAGTGTTCCCTCGCCCTTCAGCGTACCGTTCTTGATGAGCGTGCCGTTGTTTGTCAAGGTAACGCCCTCGGGAACGATCAGGGTCATCTTTTGGGGAATGGTAAGCGTCTTTCCGCTCTTGATCTCAAAATCTTGCAAAAGGGTGAATTCATTTGTTTTGTTGGAGTAGAGGGTGATCGCGCCAAAGTTGTGCAGGTAAACGATCTTTCCAACGTAATCGCTCTCGCTATTCATCAAGGGTCCGCCAATGCCGATCTCTTGGTACCAAACATCCGCGCCTGCGTAAACATTCATCTTGTGCGTGATCTCGCCCGATGCCATTCTTGCCTCGCTGATGCCTGCCTCAGAGCCGGTGGAAGTACCAACGAATCCCTCTGCGGTAGAGCCAATGCTTGTGTAGGTGGTGAAGCAGTTGACGACCGTTCCGCCGTTGTAGTCACCCACGATGCCGCCAACTCTGCCCTCAGGGCCTGTGAGCGTCATGCCGTAGGAAACGCAGTTTTTCACCGTGCCGTAGTTAATGCCGACAATGGCACCCAGAGTACCGTTGGAGATGGAGACGGAGCCGTTGGCAACGCGACAGTCGGAAACGGTTGCGCCGCTCAGCACTCTGCCCGCGATCAGGCCAAAGTAGACCGTGTACTCACCGTCATAGGAATAGGTCGTGCCCTTGCTGGAAAGGTAATTATCCTGACGGTTAGAAATAGAAAGGTTCTTAACGACAGCACCCGATTTCAGAGTGCCGAACAGACCAAGCACTGCGTTGTCATGCTCGGGAGTCATAGCCTGAGGGAACAAGGCAATGGTGTATCCTTGACCGTCAAACACACCCTCGTAGCCAACGCTCGTGTCGTCGAAGGAAGAGCCGCCGATGGGCTTCCAATCGTAGCTTCTGAAGGTTACGGTAGCCACGATGTTTTTCATCAGTCTTGCGTTGAGTCCATAGTTCCCTGCGTTGACCTCTTCTGCAAACCACATCAGGTTACCAAAGGTCTTGATCTCGTAGAAGCCGTCTTCAGCGAGCTCGGGACCGATCCAATCGCCGCATACTGCGCAATAGTCCGTATAGTTGGTGTTGTGAGGAGCGACTACGCCGCATCTGCCTCCGCAAACGGTACAGTTGGGCTTATCCTCGCGTCCGGTGATCTCGAACTGGTGCGCGCCCTCCGGAATGTCACCGTAAGGATTTCTGCATCCGTCGCACACTGCTCTTGCATCACAGGTAGCCGTTCCGCCTGCATGGTAGCAGATGTAATTTGCATCGTTGGTGTAATTGACAACACCGCTCTCGTTAAAGTATGCGTATACGGCAGGACCGCCAACAGTGGGGCGAGCATCCACGCCGATCTCCTGACCGATGCCAAGCTCAAATGCAAGACGTCCGTTTGCAAGCTCCGCCGCGGTGATCGAGTAGCAGCCGTCACGGCTGACAGGGCCGCATGCGCTACCACCAACGGTATAGTTGTGCGTATATCTGCCGCCGTTGCCAAGGGGGTTACCGATAACGCCGCCCACAAGATTGCCACTGCCTGTGATGGTGCCGTAGTTGATATTGCGTGTAAGAGTACCGTGATATTGATAACCCGTGATACCGCCAAAGTTTGTGCCGTCGGTGACGTTGATGTTACCTTCGTTTACACAGTTTCTGACAATGCCATGATAAACCTGACCGCTGATACCACCAACGTCGCCGATTTCATCAGCGCTGATGATATCACTATAGTTGGTGCAAAACTCAATTGTGCCTGCAGTACTGCCTGCAATGCCGCCAAACTCGGTGAAGCCAAAGGCGAGATCGGGGTTTACCATAAAGAATTTTACGTTGCCGTCGTTGGTACAGTATTTAATGATACCGCTTGTGTTGCTACCAACAATGCCACCCACTCTTGCCGCGGATGCGACGGTGGTGTTTACGTTGTGACAGTTCTCAACAGTACCGCCACGGTTTTCACCGAGAATCGCGCCCGCCAAGCGGCTGGTTGCAATATAAGAATTTTTAACGGTCACGTTCTTGATAACGCCGCCTGCTCCAAGCTTGGAAAAGAGGCCTGCGTAACCGTCATAAGACCAATAATCAAAGTGGTAAAGACCGCTGATAAAGTGTCCGTCACCGTCAAACGTGCCGGTGTAGGTCACAAAGCTGTCAACGCCGTTTTCATGATTCATGATCATGCCGATGGGCGTCCAGAAGCGGTAACCCTCGGTCTTGCCGTTAAGACCGGAGAGGTCGCCCTCGTTGAAGACGATGTCAGCCACCAGCTTTGCATTGGCAGAGGTGTTGCCCTCGCCCACAAAGTTCGAGAACCACATCAATTGGCCTGCATTGCCGATCTGATAGTAACCGTCAACAAGAGGCGCTACCTGGGGGTGATCCTCATCGCCGCAGAACTGACAGAAGCCGTTCTCGTTAAATGCGGGGTGATAGGTAGCCGTTTCCCCACAGGTAACGGTTCCCTCACCGGAGTAAGCCCCTTTTACAATAATGGCACCGTTGTTTATAATGGTACCCGCATTATACAGATTGCTGTTTACCGTCAGGGTGACACCGGGATTGACTGTAAGCGTATATCCCGACGAAACATGGAGGTGATCATCTCCCTCAACCGTTACGTCGGAGGTGATAACAAGATTTTTCGCTTTGGTGGAAGCATAGTCGCCCATGCGAGCAAACATCTCGTAGCCGCAAAGGGAGCAAGCTTCGTTGCTGTAGGTGTGGTCTGTGGTTTCTGCGATCTCGGTGCAGCACAGATATCTCTTATCGTGCTTGAGCTCGTCATTCTTGTTTTGCGTATAGAAAAATTCGTCCGAGGTGTGACCGTAAAGAACGGTCTTCTCACCCGAGAGGACCTTTTCGCACACTGCACAGAAGGTATATGCGGAAAGTCCGGAAGAATAACAGGTTCCGTTTACCTGATTGTGGGTGATGGGAATACAGGTGTGCGCGTCGTTTTGTGTTTTGAGCGTGGTCCACTTCCCTTCCACATCGGTGGAAAGCTCTCCGATCAGTCTGAAACCGTCGGATTCGATACCGTAGTTGTTGTTAACTTTGGTTCGAATTGGCATCTTTGCCGTAATAACACCGCTGTTATTCAAATTAGCGTAATTATTTTTAAAGATGTTAAACGTTACGTTAGAAAAGCAATTTTCAATGCCGCCGGTAAAGGTCTGGTTACTTGCATCTACCGTTTCGGTAGTATGTCTGATCTCGGTAATGCCGCTCGCCCCAGATCCTGAGGTCTTATCACGATAGATCATAACGCTGCTCTCGATTCTGCAGGAGCTTACAAGGCCGTAATTGTAGCCTGCAATCGGGGCGGCAGAGCCAAATGCTGTGAAAAGAGAATTCTTCAGCACGAGGTTTTTCACAACGCCTGTACCCGAAATGGAACCGAAAATTCCCCAGTTTGTTTTTTCGCTGGGAGAATAAATACCGCTGATGGAATATCCGTTCCCGTCAAAGGTGCCTCCATAGCCATCTATATATGCGGAATGTCCGGGATTCTTGACCATATGCGTCCATGTGTAGGTCGCACCGTTCTCCAAAGATACCTCGGTATTGACTACAATGTCTGCAAGGAGCACCGCGTTTTGCTTAGGGGATTGCGTTGCTCTGACGAGCTCTGCAAAGCCGTAAAGTTCTTTTGCGTTGCGGATAGCATAGTAGCCGTTGTACTGACTCCAATTATCGTCGGTAAGACCGTAGGTGCGATAGTTGGAGGAGCTGATCTTGCCCGGCGTTACGGGCACGCCGTCATAAGGGACGGGCTGTGTGGGGCTTTGGGGAGAGACGTACTCGGTTGCGGGCAAAGCAGGAATCTCCGCCGCCGAGGCCTCTGTCATTTTAGATGCTCCCGCAATCACTCCCACAAGCATGATCATTGCCATCAGAAGCGAGAGGATAGCCATCTTTACGTTCATTTTTCTCATCATTATTTTCTACCTTTCTTTATGTGGAATCTTTTTGTAACCTATTTCCGTCTGTATTCTGTGGGCTACAGACTACCCTTTTTGCGCTTGGTGCAGGTGCATTTGCCAATGAGCTCCTCGCCCTCTTCAAAGTGGCGGCAGGCAAGGCAACTGTCCTCGCCCTCGCTCCCTCTGAAGTAGGAGCAAACATCCTGCATAGCTGTGGTGAAGGGGTAGCCGTCATTGGTATAGAGCGGATCCTCGATGAAATTGGGATAGATGGGAATGGGCTCCCCATACTTGCCCTCTTTTTCCGATTCATCGTAATATCCGTAATACAGCTCGAAGGTCTTGCCAAAAACCGTTATGACCTTATAAAGATCTCCGTCGCGTATTTTATTCATATTTCCTCCAATAAATAAAAATCCTGCATACTGTTTTTTGTGTCATAAACAGTATACAGGATTTGTTTGATTTTGTGAACGCCCCCCAAAAACTTTATCGGGCAAACAATTTTGTCCGTTTGGGAGCAAAAAAGAGTATTTTAAAAGCCTTAAAGGATGCAATAAAGCTCACGTTTTTCACTCAGCCCCGTTTTGTTAAGGACTCTTGTGATGGTCTGCTTGATGGTGGACTCGGAAAGGTAAAGCATAGCGGCGATCTCGGGCGCCTTGAAGCCAAAGGCGGTGAGCTTTGCCACTTCCCTTTCGCGCTCGGTCAGGTTTGTGGCAATATAGCGGTTGCGGATCTTGCCCGAAAGTGTTGACCAGCCCACGCTGTAGGTGGCATACAACGCCTTGATGACCTCAACGGCAGAGGGATCGACCAGCGCGATCCGCTCCTCAAGCAAGCCGTGGAAGTGACGGACGTACTCGGTCAGCGTTCCGTAGAGCCTATCCTTGAGTGCCAGTGCAACGGCCTTGTCGATGTGCGCGAGCGCCTGCTCCTTCATGCCCCCGTTGTAGTAGGCGACCGCGCAGGACATACGCAAAAGGATCTCGGGCAAAACGGTCTTATCCACCACCGCTTGTGTGATAAGCGGCTCGATGGTGTTGGGGATCATACGCATCAGGGAAAGTCCCGTAGCCCCCTCCAAGGACATCTGCTTGGATGCCAGCGCAAACGCCCCCATGTAGAGGTATTTGACGTAAAAAACCTTTGCCGCGGGGTGCGAATCGGCAGGCAGTGCTTCAAAATTGCCAATTGTGAACCACGTGGGGTAATCTTTGTTATCGTACACAGAGCTATCTATAATTGCCAAGGAAAGAGAGATGATCTCGCGCTCCTCCTCGGTGGTGTGAGGCGCTTCCAGAATGTGTCGCTTGGCTTCGTTCCAAAGACCAATGTCACCGCGCCACATTGCGCAAAAAGCCAGCAGCATGCCGCCGCCAAGAATGGCATAAAAGCCGGAACGGGAGCTCAAAAAGTATCGGGCGTGGTCATATACCTTATTGATGTCGCCGCGCCGATAAGCAATGGACGCCTCAAAAAGCGCGTATGCCTCGGGGTTGTTGACAAGCATTTCCAGACACTCATCCGCGCCCCCCGCCCTGTTGTAAAGATTGGTCATATCCAAAAAGGGGCTTTTGCGCGGCATGGGGAGTGTGGGCTCATCCTCTTTTTTTCTGGCATTCGGCAGCACCGCACGAACGGGGATCATCCAGGACCTGCCAAAGCGATACGCCCCCTTGATCCGCTCCTCGGCGCACAAGATCTGCACGCGACGAGGTGTAACGCCCCACTTTTCGGCTGCTTGCTTGACGGTGATATATTCCATACCTTCCTCTACCCTTCCTTTTGAAATGACAGTTTTTATATGCAAAATCATTTTGTTTGTTCGCCAAAACGAACAAACGATTTTTGCGAATATTCGCTTTTGCGAACTTGTTTTTGCTTTGTTTGTTCGCTAAAACGAACTCTTGACCATATTATACCAGATTTTTTGGGATTTGTCAAGCAAAAATCAAAAACGAGCAAGGGGAAAGATCACCTTGCTCGTTTATTTGTCAGGAATATACTTTTTTGGGATTGGGGCGAACGTATGTGCCGTCCTCGATGGGCTTTTCGTTCCAATATCTTTGAATGCCTCTCTCCTCAATATGCTTTGCAAAGGAAGCAAACAGTTCCTTGTCCTCCCAAACGCGCGCGGGCGTTACGCCGCGGTCGATTGCAAATGAGGCAAGATATCCCGCAACCTCACCGATGTTCCACTCCACGGGGTGGAGACGGTAGCAGCCGTTTGTGAGGTGGGTAGAACCGATGTTTTTGCAAGCGGGGATCAGGTTTGTCATTCTTTCGGGGATCATAGCACCCAGCGGAATGGTGAACCGATAAGTGGGGCGATACATAAACGTGTGCGTTTTGTGGGTAACGTGCAGATCGATGGGATAGCTGCCTACGCCTACGCTATCGGGAAAACGGCATCTCTCGGCATCGCAAACGTCACTTTCGGTAATGGTGACCTTTGCCTTGATGCGACGGGACTCTCTGATGTAGGGAGCCATGGAAAGACCGTCCTCGGTGCCCACGTATTCGGGCGCGAGTCGGAAGTAGGGATACCCCTTGCCACCGTCGTATCGCGGTGCCTCGGTTTGCAGCCAATACACGAAGGAGAGCGTGTATTGCTTTGCAAGATAGTCGTTGCGCTCCGCATCCTCACAATCAAAGAGATTGCCCATAAAGAAATCGTTTTGCGGCCAGTTGACAAGAGTAACGTCATAGGGCTGGCTGCCGTCGGTGTAATAACCCGAATAAACGATGCGTCTGTACGGGAAGAGCGGGAACGGATGTGTGCCATCTTCCATGACCTCCCCGGGGAACATAGCAAACTGCTTTGCCTTGCCGTTTGAGGAGTCGGGACCGATCATAGAGAAGAGCTTGCGCTCGGGATCGTATGGCGTTGCCATAGACGCAAAATAATCGTAGAGCTCTGGCTTTTCCATTGTGTAGTCGCCCTCGCGGCGGTTCTCAATGCAAGCCGAGTAAATGTAGGATTGCATATCTTCGGGGTCGCCCACAAGGGGAGCATCCACCTCGCCCGTTTCCTCTCGGCTCTCGGCGCCCACGCGGTATTCGGCGCCGCTCTTTTTGATCAGGTCGCCAATATCGGTTCCGTCGAGGTAGTATTCTCCCTCAAGCAGGACCTCCTCGCCGTCGATCTCGTAGATCACGCCTACAATGTCGTCACCTTGTGTGGTGCAGTCAAGCAGCTTCGCCTCGGTAAAGACTTTGAGATTGCCTGCCGCAACGTAAGGCGCCAGCATATCTTCAAGGATGGAAAGCGCGAGCTTTGGGGGGTGTGCGAGCCAGCTGACCTCGGAGTTGCCGGGGCAGAAGCGCTTGGAATCCTTGACCTGTTGCGAAAAGCCTTCCAGATTGCAAAAATAGGCGCGCACCTTTTCTCTGTATTCGCGATAGCTTTGTGTAGCACCCTGATCCTCGATCCAGGGATGCTCATCGGGCGGAACTGCCTGCGAGGTCAATTGTCCGCCGATCCATTTCGTGCTCTCAAGGAGAACGACGTTTTTGCCTTCTCTTGCCGCACTGTACGCCGCAAGAGTGCCGCCAAGACTGGCACCGCAAATAATGACTTGTGATTTAATCTTTTTCATTTCAAATCTTTTGTTCTTATCGTTGTGTCGTGTTTGGTGTTTTACTACTTTTGTTGTTTTTGATAATGCGCGTAAGCGCCTGCCATTCCGGCACTGTTGCCAAGAGAGGCTTTGATGATCTTGTAGCCAAGATCTCCCATAATGGCAGAAAAATGCTCACCCATCCAATCGGCAACGCCGCCGCCAATGATGCAAACGTCAAAGGGAGAGATCTCCATGATCTTATCCAGGGTCAGGCGCAGATTTTGACGAAGGGTGTTCACGAATTTGACGTGACGCTCTTCCCCTTCGGCGTATTTGTCAAAGATGTGCGGGCCGTCAATGCACATCGCATCCGCATCCTTGTGGATGGCTCTGCCCGAAAGATACATTTCGGCGCATCCGCGTCTGCCGCAGGTGCAAAGTCTGCCGCCTGTCTCAAGACAGACGTGGCCAAAACGGCCATAATCGTTTTCCTTGTTGGAGACGATGTCACCGTCCGCAAAATAGCCGCCGCCAACACCCGAGCCGAGTGTAAGCATGCAAACGCGCGCGCCGGCATAGTTCTTGCCCGCTCCGTACGCCATCTCTCCGATCAGCGCTGCGTGCGCATCGTTGATCGCTTTTGCGGGCAGCCGGAATTTTTCCAGACAGAACGCTCCAAAATCAAAGCCGATCATACCGGGCAGATTTTCGGTGGCGTAGGTGATGGTCGAGGTGGCGGTATCAATATCCCCTGCCGAGGCAATGGCAATGCCCTCTGCCTCACCCGAGGCGAGAGACGCGATCGCACGTTCCAATGCCGTGACAATGCCCTCTTTGCCAAGAGAGGCGTTTGTGGGGAATTTTTCCACCTTGCCAAGGGTTATACCCTCTTCATTTTTTCTCATGGGCGCAACCTTGATTTCGGTTGCGCCCATATCAACACATATCGTCATATTATCCCTTAACTGCACCAACGGTTACGCCCTTGGTGAAATACTTGAGAACGAACGGGTAAATGATCAGGATCGGAATAATGCTTACAATGATCATAGCCGATTCGATATTCGCTTTTTGAATAGCCGCCATACTCGTGTCAAGTACGTCTGCGGGAGTTTGAATATAGTTGAGGATGTAAAGGGAGAGCGGATACCACTTTTCGCTGGTTCCAAGGTAAAGCAGCGCGCTGGTGTAGTTGTTCCAGAAGGTGACCGCCGTAAAGAGGCTGACGCTGGCTACACAGGGCATGGATACGGGGAGCAGCACCTTGAACATGATCTGCAAGGAGTTTGCACCGTCGATTCCTGCTGCTTCCTCAAGTGCCGGAGGCAGTCCCTCAAGATAGTTCTTGATCAGGATGAGGTTGTAGACCTGAACAACAGAGGGTAAGATCAGTGCCCAGGGAGTACCCGTCAGACCGAGTTCTCTTACAACGATGTAGTTCGGGATCATACCGCCCGAGAATACCATGGTGATGATGAAGAACACCATAATGCCACGGCGACAGGGGAAATCCTTTTTGGAAAGCGCGTATGCTGCAGAGAACATAGTGATGACAGAGAGTGCCGTTCCAACCACAACAACGAAGAAGGAAACGCCAAGCGCTCTCCAGAATGCAGCATCCTGAAATACGTACGTAAAGTTGAACCACGTAAATCCCTTGGGGGTGAAGTTGATATCAAAGCCCGCGGTAGAGAGAGCGGAGGATATTACGTTCAAAAACGGCAGGAAGCAGATAAGAGAGATGATTACAAGCAGAATCACGTTAACGGTATGGAATACCGGATTTTCTCTGATTTTGCCGCCTTTTTTAACAGCTGATTTTTTCATCATTACCACACTCCGTTTCCTGTTTTCTTTTTGCTGAAATAGTTAGCACCCAGAATCAGTATCAGGGAGATAACGCCGTTAAAGAGACCGACTGCCGTGGAGAGGCCGTAGTCGCCAAACGCGCTTCCAAAACCGAGTCTGTATACGTATGTACCAATGATTTCACCCGTTTCTCTGGTCAGGGAGTTGAGCATTGCATAGACCTGCTCAAAGCCTGCGTCCATAAGGTAACCGATACGAATGATCAGCATAACAACGATGGTGGGCATAATGGACGGAATGGTAACGCTCCAGATCTGTCGGAACTTACCGGCACCGTCGATCTTTGCCGCCTCGTAAAGAGCGGGGTCAATGGACATGATTGCGGAAATATAAACGATCGAGCTGTAACCGATCTCCTTCCAACCGGAGAGGATAACGACCAGCCAGCGGAACCAACCGGGCTCACCCATATAGTAAACGGGATCGCCACCAAGTGCCTGTGCCAAGTTGTTTACAGGGCCGTACATACCGAAAATACTGTTAAAGATACCAACGATAACGACCCAAGAGAAGAAGTGAGGCAGGAATACAAGTCCCTGAACCAGCTTGGAAAAGTGCTTTTGGCGCAGCTCGGTGATCATGATTGCAAGCACTACGGGCAGGGGGAACAGGATGATGATCTTCATCAGGGAGATGATCAAGGTGTTTTTGATGTACTTGAGGATCTCGGGGTCGGAGAAGATCTTTTCAAAGTTCTCCATGGTCCACTCGGATTTTTCCAGAGCTTCAAACACTTCGTAGAACATAAAGTTGGGGTTGTCCTTAAAAGCAATGACGATACCCGCCATGGGAAGGTAACAAAAGATCAAAGCAAAGATGATCGCGGGAATTACGAACGGTATCAAGTGCTTATGCTTTTTCACCTTGGAAAGCAAGGGCGTACGCTCTTTCTTTAAGCTTAATGTTCGCATATTCTACTCCTTAAAAGGATTATTTTGTATAAACGTTTTTGTACCAATCGTTAATGGCGTCGGTTGCATCCTTACCGCCTTGGAAACCGTTGAGCTTGGAAAGATATTCCTGCAGCTTGGGTGTTCCCTCTTTGAGCATGATAAAGAATTGATCCTGTGCATACTCTTCCATCTTTTGACGGTTTTCGCTGTACTCCTCAATGGGAGGTGTAAAGTCAACGATGTTGTAAACGCCAACGCCGTCGGCATTGTCCATCAACTCGCTCCATGCTCTGAAGAGCTCGGGTTGCTTTCTAACTCTTGCCTTCCAGTATTCGGTATACTTGTTTTCGTTAGAGCCGGTCATGTAGTAGCTGGCATCGTCCTTTTCCTGGAATTTGGGATCGATCGGGAAATAACCCTCGCTGGGGCTGTAATTCCAGTGAACGCCCTCTTGACCGAGAACCATTTGACGGAAGTTATCTGCCGTATCGGTATCCTTAATCTTGGAGTTCATCCAGTCAAGTGCGTAGCCTGCGTTTTCTGCCATGTAGTAAGGAATTGCGGTGATGTAGGTATAACCGCTGCTACGGTATGCCTTTTCGGGATCAGTTGCATTTTCCTTAATGGAACGAACGTAACAGAGATGGTTATCAAGCGTGTCGCTTGCTTCGTTTGCACTGATGATGCCGTTGGATTGCAGACCGGTTACGATTGCGGAAACACTCCAAAGAGAGCCTGCAACAACACCTGCCTTAGCACCTTGAGCGGATGCGTTGAAGCCGTTTACAAAACGGGTGGTTGCATCGGATGCGGTCAGCGTGGGAACCTCTTGGTCAATGTAGCCTGCCTGATAGAGGCTGTGCATATATTCAACGTATTCGTTGTATCTGGGCGCGTTCATGTAGAACAGAACCTGCTTCTCGCCGTTTACTTCATACTCCTGCCAGAAGGAGTAGATGCCGAATGCACCGGAGATCGCGTGAACGAGGGGGGTGTATCTATCAAAGGTAAGCGCGGGCTTTTTAAGATATTCAGTCATTTCCTTAAGAACGTTGGTCAATTCGTCCAACGTTTCGGGAACGTCCAGATTGAGTGTGAGAAGGAGGTCATAGTTGAAAATAAGGGGGTTCTCGATGTTGTCGCTGGATGCGCGCTCGGGAATACCGTAGATTTTGCCATCAACCGTAACAACGTCCCAAGATTCCTCGGAGATGTTAGCAAGAAGATCGGGAGCAAAGATGGGGAGCGCGTCGGTGATGTCAACGAGAAGACCGCGATTAACAAGGTCGCTGAACTGATCCTTTGTCAGCTTCATTGCGTCATAGGGCTTTTTGTCCATCAGCTCGGTGTTCAAAACCTTTGCAGCATCTGCAGCAGGCAATTGTGTGTAGGTTGTCTTGTAGCCCGTGAGCTGCTCGATGAGGAGTGCGTTGGGGCTGCTGTTGACAGCATTGATATCCTTGCCCGAGTTAGGCATCAGAATGTTGAGGTTGGGCTTTTGAGAAAGATCGATGTCAAAGTTGATTTCTTTGCCCTTGTTCTTGTCGTTTTTGCAGGATGCAAAAGCACAAACTGCACTCAAAAGCATTGCCATGCAAAGGATGAGAGATAAGATTTTTTTCATGATGTTCTCCTTTTTTTATTTATTGTTATTGCTAACTAAATTACGACTTTGGGGAAAATAACTTTTTAAAGAAGTTCACGATCGCTTCCCAGATGTCAACGAAGAATTGAACAAAGGGACTGTGCTTCTTTGTGTTTTCGGTGTTGTCGGGTGCGGGAGAATCTGTTGTGCCGTTCTCTTCGGGTTTGGTTGCGGGGTTGTCGGTGCCGGGGGTATTCTCTTCGTTGCCCTCGCCGCTTTCCTCTTCCACTTCCTTTTCTACAAGGAGGATCGCGTTGGATACGCGGCGCATAGAGCCGTCGGAGGGTTGGTTGCGCAGGGTGAGCTCGTCGTTGATACGAACGATCACGGTAGAGGATCCGCCGCCGTCAAGCTCGAGTGCGTACTTTGCGCCAAGAACGGCTGCAAGCTCTGCCTCTTGGTTAACGGTGATGCCGATGGAGTAGCCGGGCTGACGTCCGTCCACTACGCAAAGGAATCCGGTGCCGTCCTCTTTAAAGCCGATAAAGGTGCGGGGAGCGTTTGCGTTGCCGCTGTTATCGGTGTGGCAGTTGGTGTTTACCTGATAGTTGTTGACAATAACGTCATAGCCGCCTACGACCCACGTGCAATCCTTATACTGCCCTGCGGGGATCTCGACCAGATCAACTGCCTCGCCAAAGACGTGCTTGGCAAAGGTTGCACTGTCCTCTTCGGTGTAAACGACTGCGTACTGTCCGCTGTTGAGCTTAAACTCCTTGGTAGCATGAACGCCGGTGGCGGTCATAGTGTAATCGGTACCCCAGACGGGATACTGGTTGAGGTTTGCCGAGGAGGCCTTCACGATCATAACGCCTGCGTTGGTAACGGTGTAAGTACCGGGGACGTTGTAGATGGCGATCTCGCCTGCGGCGGGTTGCTGATTGTATTTATCTATTTCGAACTGTTGCATCTGGCCGTTGTTTGTGGAAACAACAAGACGGGTCTCTACCTCTGTCATTCTGCCAACTACAACCTTTCCGTTGTTATCAAAGCCGATACAGTTTTTGTTTGCCATGTTGCCCTTGCTGATAACGATGCCGTTGTTAACGTAGGAATCAACGTTGGAGCCGGTGGCATAAAAATAGTCGCCGTTGGTTGCAAGCATAACCTTGCGGCCTGTTTTTGCCTCGTAGTCACGGGCAATATCCATTACGTTCGTTAGAGTGGTATTGGAGCCTTCTCTGATGCTATGGATGACCCACTCGTACTTTGCATCCTTGCCGGTGGTATTGTACTCACCGTAAAAAATCTTTTGGTCTAAATTGTTGTTTTTGGTTTCCTTTTCGATGTATACGAAGCCATCTCTGTCAAGCTTGAAATTGGGAGTATCAAGCACGCCCTCAGAAAAAGCGGAAACCGAACTGACTGTCAGTAACACAAGGGCAACTGCCATTGTGAGGAAAGATAATACCTTTTTCATATTGCTCTCCATTTTTCGTTGGCTCCCATCACAAAAAGTGATGGGAGCATTTTTTCTTGTTTTCACAGATCGATCTTCAAAAATCAATCTACTATTGGATCATTTTTGCGTAACGCGAATTATTCAGCCTTTGCAAAATCAAAGCCTGTGAGGGTTGCAGTCTGGCCAATGGAGCCGTCGGTGCGGAGACCGAGAGCGAAGCCACGAGCTGCGTTTGCACCGCCGTCATTGGGGAAGATGATCAGGGTCTCGCCTTCGCCGAGCTCGCCCCATGCAGTTACTGCATAGTTAGCGGTGGTGAAGTGAGCGGTCTCTTTGCCGTTGCCTTGGTAGAAGCCGAGGTTTGCGCCATCGTAAACCTTGATCAGCTTACCGGAAGCATCCAGAACGATTGCAGCACCGTAACCGTTGGTAGAAAGGTCGCCGGTGTAGTTCTTGTCGAGGATGATCATGGAGTATTGAGCTGCAGTCTTGTCGGTGATCTCAACGTTGTATGCCCACTTGCCTTCAAGTGCAGTGAATTCCTTGCCGTTAACAGCAATGGTCTTGTCGTCGGGAACGTAAACTTCAAACTCGAAGCCGGTCAGGGTTGCGGTTTGACCGATGGAACCGTCGGTGCGGAGACCGAGAGCGAAGCCACGGCCTGCGTTTGCGCCACCGTCATTGGGGAAAATGATCAGAGTCTCGCCTTCGCCAAGCTCACTCCATGCTACTACTGCATAGTTGGAGGTGGTGAAGTGAGCAGTCTCTTTGCCGTTACCTTGGTAGAAGCCGAGGTTTGCACCGTCGTAAACCTTGATCAGCTTGCCGTATCTGTCAAGAACGATTGCAGCACCGTAACCGTTGGTGGAGAGGTTGCCGTTGTAGTTCTTGTCAAGAATGATCATGGAGTACTTAGCTGCGGTCTTGTCGGTGATCTCAACGTTGTATGCCCATTTGCCGTCAACTGCCTCAAAGGTCTTACCGTTGACAGAGATGAACTTAGAGTTTTCATGACCTGCGCACTTGTCAGCGCAAACGGAATGTGCACATTCTGCATCGGCGCACTTGCCGCAATACTCGCAAACGTGCTCGCAAGTATGGTCGGGTTCGCATACGCACTTTTCTGCGCAAACTTCTTCTGCGCATCCTGTATCAAGGCACTTGCCGCATACGTCGCAAACGTGCTCGCACTTATGAGCAGGAGCCTCGGGGAAAGTGATGCCGGGAAGAGTTACTTGTGCGCCTACTTTACGGTTGCTGTAGAAGAATCCACGTGCAACATTACCGTTTCCGTTGGGAGCTACAATGAGGTACTCGCCGTCTTGCAGGGATGCAAATGCTTCCTTGAGGTAGCCTGCTGCTGTGCAAGGACCGCCGGTGATGCCGTCATTTTCAGCATCAAAGTACTTTCCGCTGGCACCGTCGTAAATACGAACGACCTGACCATATTGATTGAGTACCATTGCTACGCCGTAGCCGTTGCTAAGGGTGATTTCGCCCTCGTATGCAGGGGTAAAGATAAGGAAGAGATATTTGCCCAGAGGGTTAACATCTGTATCTACTGCAACGGTTTCGGGAAGAGTCTTGTAGGAATTGCCGTTAATGGTGAGCTCGACGAGAGTGTCAACAACCTCTACCTGACGGGTAACGGTGGTGGTGTTCGTGCCGTCGGTTGCGGTCAGGGTGATGGTGTAAACGCCGATAGTGTTGATGTCAAAGCCACCGTTGTCAGCAACGGTAATTTCAACTGCTACGTCGTCGGAGGGATCGAAGGTGCCGTTATCGTCGGTGATGGTAAGACCGCCGAGGATTGCAACAGCAAGATCAAACTCTGCATCGGTCAGGTTAGCAAGAACCTTGTTGTTGTGACCGGTGATAGCGGGAGCTTGGTCTACGTAAGGAGTGAGGACCTCTTGGGTATCAGCCCAAAGGAGGCGAACAATGTTACCGTATTGGTAAATAACGTTGTAGTTCATAAAGCCGCGGCCGTCGGAGTCAACGGTGGTTCCGCAGTAACCGTTTTGAACAACGATTGCATAGCCGCCTGCAGGAACGGTGAGGTTCTTTGCAAATGCGCTTGCAACGGTAACGGTCTCGCCGTTAATTTCAAGAGAGGTTACAGCACTTGCGGTTCTGTCGGGGTTTGCAGCGTTTACGAGCTTGGAGTTAGCGCCGTCACGGCCCTCAACTACAAAGCCGTTTGCATCGATTACAGCTGCTACGCCGTAGCTGCCTGCAATGTTGATGGTAACAGCAGCCTCGGTTGCGTTATAGAATACGCCGCTGATAGCTACGTCAGATACGTAATCGCCGGAAAGGGTTACGAATTCCTTATTCTTAAAGGAAAGGAGGTTGCCCTGCCACTTGTTCTCACCGAGTCTGTTTGCCTTAACCTCGAGAGTGAGAGCGGAGAGAGCCTTGAGGACCTTTACCGTACGGGTAGCGGTAGCGGTCTTGCCATACTTGTTAACTGCCTTGTAGGTGATGGTGTAGGTTCCTTCAACGTCCGCATCGAATCCGTCGTCGTCTTCGATGATGAGTGTGGGAGCCTCGTCACCCTCGTCAGTAACGGTTACACCGAACATAAGCTCGATGTCGTCACCTGCGTGGATCTCAACGGTTTCGGGAACTACGCTGATAACGGGAGTGGTTTCTGTGTTTGCGGGAGGAGTAGTTTCTGTGTTTGCGGGGGGTGTCGTCTGATTGTTTGCGGGGGGTGTGGTTTCATTGTCATCCGGTTTGAAGAAATCACATGCTGCAAAGGTGAGTACAAGCGCCATAGCAACTGCGATAATCGCCAAAAGTCTTGACATTTTCATTTGTGTGTGCCTCCTGTTTTTTTATTTATTTCGAGATGCTCCGCATCTAAAAATACGATTGGTTTCTTTGTGAGTCAATCTGGGAAGGTCTTTTTAGTTTTGTTCGGGTTCTTCTTTGGTTTCTTTCTTTTCTTGGGGCTTCTTCTTTTTGGTAAAGACGATTGCCAGAGCAACGCCCGTGCCAATGAGAACAACGCCTGCAACGATGGCTACGATGATAGCGCCCTTAGTGTCAAATTCCTTGTTTTCGTCACCCTTGGGAGTCTCGGTCTTGTGACCTTGGCACTTCTCCTTGCATGCGTCCATTGTGCAGGTCTTATCCAGACACTTGCCGCAAGTGTCACACTTGCTCTCGCATACGTGATCGCCTTGGAAGATGATGCCATTCTCTGTTACGATGGGACGAACACGAATTTCTTCGGGGTTCCATTCGCCGTCGGCGATGAGCTCCATGGAAATTCTCGCATCCAGAATCTCAACCAGCTCGTTGAGCTGCTCGGCGATTCTTTGACGGGAGTAACC
>JAZNYU010000162.1:0-10949 GCA_045594605.1 Eubacteriales bacterium | reverse complement strand
AACCGATGATGTGCCCAAAAAGTCGGCATACTATGTGCGTATTTTGTAGAAATATGCGAGGTGGAAACGTTGGAAAATGATGTAAGATATCAAAAAATGACACAAGCACCCTTGAAAAAAACGATCTTGGAGCTCTCCCTCCCCAACACAGTCGGGCTTTTGGTGATTGCGGCATACTCGCTTGCGGACTCGTTTTTTGTGTCGGATCTTGGAACCGATGCAGGCGCGGCGATCGGTGTGGTCTTCCCTCTCCCCGTGCTGATGCAAGCCGTTGGATACACGTTGGGGCTGGGTGCGGGGAGTCGAATTTCACGAACGCTTGGCAAGCAAGATGAAAAAACGGCATCCTCCTATGCCCTCTCGGCGATTGTGTGGTCGCTCATTTTGGGTGGCGGCATTTCCACCGTGGGACTGTGGCAGGAAGAGACCCTGCTGCGCTTGTTTGGCGCATCGGATAGTCTTCTCGGCATTGCGCGCGCTTATCTGACGCCCCTTTTGTGGGCGGCTCCTTTTATGTGTGCCACATTTGTGCTCAGCCAGCTGCTCCGTGCAGAGGGGCTGGCGGTCTGGTCGATGATCGGTCTTGCCGTGGGGAGCATTTGCAACATTATTTTGGATCCCATTTTGATTTTCTCGGCGGATATGGGCATTGCGGGGGCTTCGACGGCGACGCTCATCAGCCAAATTTTGAGCACGATCATTCTCGTGTCGGCATATCTGTTTCACAAAAGCGCGTTGCGGCCGTTTGCCAATATCAAGCTTGGAACGCTCTTTCTGTTTGGCAAGATCTTTGTAACGGGACTGCCATCGCTCTTTCGGCAAGGGCTTGCGGGTTTGGCAACAATACTGGTCAATCACGCGGCGGCGGACTACTCGGATGCGGCGGTGCTGGCGCTCTCGCTGGTGGCACGGGTGTTCTTGCTTGTGTTCAGCATTTGCCTTGGCATTGGGCAAGGAATGATGCCCGTGGTGGGCTACAATCACGGCGCGGGCAACACAAAACGGCAAGCGGATGCCTATCAATTCGCGGTGCGCCTTTCGAGCATTGCGATGTTTGCCATTTCGATTCCACTCATCATTTGGGCGCCAGAGGTGATTTCCCTCTTTCGGGATGATGCAGAGGTAGTCCGCATCGGGGCGTTTGCCCTGCGCGCGCAATGCGCGATCTTGTTTTCACACGGGCTTGTGACCTGCACCATTCTTTATCTGCAAGCGGTGGGGCGTGCCTTTCTCGGTACCCTTCTTGCCGCCGCAAGACAAGGAATTTTCTTTTTGCCGCTTGTCTTTTTCTTGCCCATGCGCTTCGGCTTGCTTGGGCTTTGCTTGGCACAGCCGATTGCCGATGCCGTGACGTTTTTGTTTGCGTGGATCATCAAGAAAACACGCATAAAAAAAGAAAGCAGGCAACAAAAGTTACCTGCTTAACGCAAAAATACGGGTGGATTTTTGTTTTCGTGTTGAGAAAAATCTGCCGCGAGCATTTCTTTGAGCTTGGAAAGGTCGACGTTTTCCATCTTCTCTTTGGCATACTCCAACAGATAGCGGAAGGCATCGGGTTGGGAGATGCGTTGCAGGGGGCGCGTGTCGCGGTTTTCCAAATAGATACTCAATCCTTCCCAAAAGCGGAAAGGTGACGGCATCAGGGGGGTGAGATACCACAGCGCGTGTGCAAAGCGTCCGCTTTCCAGGTAGCGGTCAAGCACCTCTGCGATGTGTGTCAGTCGTTGCATCTCGTCATAAGTGATCCATTTGCTCTGCAAAACGGTATAGGGCGGCGTGGGAAGAGAGCGATATTCGTATTCCTCGGCACGTGCGCGGAGCTCTGTGCCGTGGAGCAGCTTGAGAAAACCAAGCTGGAGCATATCCGACGAGCCGTAGGCATCGTCAAAAGATCTTGCAAAGGATGCGTAATCCTCATATGGCAATCCTGCGATCAAGTCGAGGTGAACGTGCACGTTGCCTTTGTCCTTGATGCGTTTTGCGGCACCGATAACCTTTGCGGCATTGATATGGCGCGAGGATGCAGCAAGTGTTTGGGGATTGGTGCTTTGCAGTCCGATTTCGAGTTGTACCTTCCCTTTTGGAAAGCGCGAGAGGATGTTGAAGCTTTCTTCGTCGAGAAGTGTGGCGCAGATTTCAAAATGATAGCTCTTGGTGTATTTTGCATCGAGCAGTGCGCGCCAGATGGCGTTTGCGCGGTGACGGTCGGCGTTGAAGGTGCGATCAACAAATTTGATGACCTTGCAGTTGGTGTGTATGTTTTCAAACTCCAAAAGCTCGCCGAGCGTTTGCTCCACGCTTTTGAAGCGCACGCCGTGGGTTGCGGATGAAAGACAGTATGCGCAAGAATAAGGACAGCCGCGCGAGGATTCGTAATACAGAATACCTCCCGTTTCCTCGCCCTCGCGGTAGTGCACGCCTGCATCTGCAAAGGTAACGGCATCACCGCCCGAAATGCGGGGATAGTCTCTGCCCTCTTGGATGGCTTGGCAAAGGGATCGCATGGCTTCTTCCCCCTCGCCGCGCACGATGGCGTCGATCCAAGAGAGATTTTCAAAGCGCTCCAAGCCGTAGGAGACCTCGGGACCGCCGAGGACGATGCGGCTCTCGGGCTTCAGGCTTTTGAGCGTTTCGGCAAGGGTGAGCATGGGTTCGACGTTCCAAATATAGCAGGAAAAGCCGTAAATGTCGGCATTCTCGCGGTATAAATGCTCCAAAATGTGGGCGGTGCGGTCGCGCAGGGTATGCTCTACGAGCACGACCTCAAAGCCTGCACGCTCCAGGGGGGCGCGCAAGCATCGAATAGCTAAATTGGAATGGGAAAACGAGCCGTTGATGGCAAACAGAACGATCTTCATACGCTCCCCTCCTTTCTTGGTTGGTTAGTTCTTGGGTTCAAAATGCCACGCAATGCCGAAATCTTTCTCTAAAATTTCGTACAGGCGTGCATCGGTGACGTTTTCTTCGATGTGGACAAGCTCTCCGCCCTCAAAGATCTTATAGTCGCGGTCGTTGATGGCGCGGCGCCCGTTTGGCGTTTTAATGGCGACCATTGGTGACTTGTTAAAGGGGGATGCGGGATGCTTTTCGCAATAAAATGAGGGTTGGATAAAGTCGATATCGAGCTGCTCTTCCTCGGTGAAGGAGTAGTAGGGCTGCCACTTATCGTCAACCTTTTCATTCAGCACCCAGCCAAGGAAGTCGTCGCGCGTAAAGCAGAAAGAGCCGTTGCTGCACACCTGCTCGATGCCCTCCTCCAAAAGAAGCGGCGCGCGAGGTGCTTCGATGCCGATGCCGACCTCAATGACGTAGCGTTTGTCCTCGCACTCGGTGACGACCACGCGGTGACGGCGAACGGGAATCTCTTTCTCGCCGCGCAAAAAGCGTCCGAGGTAGCATTTTGTATCAAATCCAAGCTCACAAAGGAGCATAGCAACCGCGCAGCCAAGCTCAAAGCAGTATCCGCCGCGGCGGTGGGTGACGATCTTTTCAAAAAGCGCATCCCGCGAGAGATCAATGGGCTTACCGTTCAGAATATCCAGATTTTCATAAGGCACCGAGGTGATATGGTTTTGCTGCAGTGCTTGCAAAAAGTCGTACGTGTGCGACACGTCCGCCAAGGACATACCAATGCGCGCGAGATAGCGGTCACTTCTCATAGCTTGCCTCCATTTTGTTACTTCCCTTGTATTATAGCACGAAAAACCAAAAAAGTAAAGAGGGCGACGCGAGTTCGCCCTCTTTTGTTTTGATTTTAGGTCTTTTTAGAAAAGAGTTTTTCACAGAATGCTTTGGTAAAGGCTTCTTTTTGTGAAAAATCCATGGCGCTTGAGTAGATGTCCTCCAGTCGGAAATGCACCTCGCGCACCTTTTCAAGCGCGTCGAGAGCTTCCCCGCGCAAAGCACGGGCTATGCGATCCACCGAGCGCACCTCGCGGCGCACACGCTTCATCGAAGCCGTATCGACGTATCGGCGCATGGAGATCAGTCTGTGCGGATAGTCGCACTCCTCCTCGGGGCAAACGACAAAGGCAATGCCGCTCTCCAAAAGGAACAATCCGTCGATCTTATCTGCCTCGACAGGATCGTGCGAAATGCGGACGGCAAGGCGTTTTTCGGTGGCAAGACTGCCAAGCTCCATCATCAGATATTGCGCCGCGCCGTGACAATCGGCAATGATATAGATCTCCTCCGCCTCATAGAAATAGGTGTCAAGCCCGATCTCTCCACGCATACCGATTGAGTGGATGAGTGCGGATTGCGCCGAATAGTGTTCGCCGTCGGGCAGGTCTTTCATCAGCTTTTGCGCCAGCAGGGCGATTTTTTCTTTGTTGATATAAGGCGCGACGAGCAGATCCCGATTGCTGCGCATATCCCCGAAGCCGCTCAAATAGCGGTATGCACGGCGGTATGCCGCTCCCTTTTCGCGCCCTAACTGCTCAATTTCCCGTCGGCGTGCGACAAGCGCTTCGCTGTTCCAAAATTCACCAAGGTTGACGATCTCCTCCCACGCTCCCGGGCAGATCGGCTCGAACAGATGCGGCGCGGTGGCATCCAAAAGGGCGATCCCCTCACTCCCCTCTTTGGTCAGAATAATACCGTCGAGTGAGTCGGGATCGGATGAGCAGTAGATATATTCACACTCCCAGCCATGTCCTGCGGCACTCTCGGAGACGTCGCGCAAAAAGCGGCTTTTCCCTGTTCCGGGTCCTCCCTTGACGGCATAGATGCGCCCGATGCGAGAGGCGCGGAAGATCTCTTCATAATAGCTGATAAACCCTTTGGTACTGTTGGATGCGGCAAAATAGGCGTTCTCACCCATAGCTCTGATACTCATAAGCATTTCCCCCGTTCTATTTTGCTATCATTGTATGCAACCTCTGGGGAAATGTTCTACTTTTTTGTGCCCTTGCATATAGTGAAGCAAAAAGCCACGGGGGTAAGCATGCAGAATATTCAAATTGCATACAAGCACTCCCCTTTGCCGCCCATTCTGGGGGAGTGTTTGCCGCCACACTTTTGCGATGCGATCCTGCGGACGGGAGCATCCCCCATTGAGGAGATCCGTTTGCGCAAAGGGAGAATCCTTACTGTAACGTCGCGGCAGAAAAATCTTGGTTGCGGCATTGTGGTGAGCGAGCGAGAATTGCAAGAGATCTTCAGCCGTATGTGTGGCGGATCCCTCTATGCCTATGAGGAGACCATTCGCGAGGGGTACATTCCTCTCTCGGGCGGTATTCGCGTGGGCGTTTGCGGAAGTGCCGCGTGTGAGGGCGGCAGGATCATTGGCGTACACAATATCACTGGGCTGATGATCCGCATCCCTCACGCAATAGCAGTTGAAACAACGGCCCTGCTCCGCTCCTTTTTTACCGATTGCGCGCCGCGCGGACTCCTCATCTATGCCCCACCCGGTGTTGGCAAGACCACGCTTTTACGCGCCCTCGCCAAGGGAGCAGCCTCGCCCCTCTTTGGGCGGCACACCGCCATGGTAGACACGCGCGGAGAATTGAACGTGGACTTGAACGATCCCTCGCTCCAACTTGACGTACTGAGCGGATATCCGCGCGACGTGGGCATTGAAATCGCCGTGCGGACGATGGGAGCACAATTGATCGTTTGCGACGAGATCGGCAGTGTGTCGGATGCGCGCGCCACGCTTGGGGCGGCAAACTGCGGTGTCGCCATCATTGCTTCAACGCACGCCGCATCCGTCGCTGAACTTTTGGAACGCCCTGCCATCAAGCTGCTGCATCGGGCGCACGTGTTTGAGAGATACGTAGGACTTTCTCGCCGCGCCGCAGGTGGATTTGATTACTGCATGACCGATTGGCGCGAGATCGGTGCAAAAAAGGAGAGATAAGATGCTAAAGCTTTTGGGCGCGCTGCTGATTTTGTCGGTGGGCTTTTTTGCCGCCTTTGTGTCGGTGCAATATGAAAAAAAGCGGCTGACGGTTGTGGATGGGTGGATCGATCTCATTCTTTACATCCGTGGGCAGATCGATTGCTACCTCTTGCCCTTGGGGGAAATTCTTTCGGGCGGTGACCGCGCCTTGTTTGAGGCTTGCATGTCCCCTGCGAATGCGGCGGATCTGCCTGCCATTTTGGGGGCTTCTGAAATTTATCTTGACGGAGATGCAAAGAGGACCTTGGAGAGCTTTGTGCGGGACATTGGCGCAGGCTACCGCGAGGAGCAGCTCAAGCGGTGTGACTTTTTTGTTGCATCCTTGCGCTCGCAACGCGAAAAAATTGCCGCGGCTCTGCCCTTGCGCACGCGCCTTTGCGCCACGCTTTGCATTTGCATTGCCCTTGCAACGGCTATTTTGCTATGGTAAAATCAAAAAGATACGGAGACGTAAGATGGATATTTCCTTGATCGTAAAAATTGCAGGTATTGGCATGCTGGTATCGGTTGCCTCACAAATTTTGAGCAAGAGCGGCCGTGATGAGCAAGCAATGCTTGTAACCGTTGCGGGTATTATTGCAACGTTGATGCTTTTGATCTCGCAAATTCGGGAGCTGTTTGACATGATCGTTTCTGCCTTTGGAATGTAAGTATGACCGTCTTAAAGCTATGTATGATCGCGCTCCTGATTCTGACAAGCACTACCGTCATTCGCACATGGAGATCCGACTTTTTGCCCCTCATTCGCATTGCCGCCGTGGTATTGTTTGGCAGCTTGCTCATTGCAAGCGTCGCTCCACTCCTCTCACTTGTCACGAGCTTGGGCGGGGGTGCGGGGGCTTCACAATACGTAACGGTCATTCTCAAGGGCTTGGGGATCGTCCTTTTGGTACAGATCACCTCGGACATTTGCCGCGACAGTGGTGAAGCCACGCTTGCGGGACACATTGAGATAGTAGGCAAATTGGAGCTTCTTCTTTTATGCATTCCGCTGATTGAGGAAATTCTTGCCACAGCCAAAAAACTGTTGGAAATGGGGGGATAGCGATGGTCAGGCGGTTTCTTTTCGGTTTTCTTTCATTCATCCTTTTGCTCACCCTCCTCTCCCCTGCCGCTTTTGCAGAGGATGGGCGTGTAGGAGAAACGCTCCCAGACGTTTATCGGGATTTTTTGGACAATCTTCCCCCCGCCATTCTGGAGCGGCTTCCCGAAGGGGCGCTTTCAAACAAATCGGAAGAGGTTGGCGGCGCGGTGGGAGAGATGAGCAGCTTCTCCTTCCTTTTCAAGGCTATCCTTTCCTTGATCGGTCTGCGGCTTGGGGATTGTCTGGGACTGCTTTGCTCGGTGGTGGGGATCTTGATCCTGTCCTCGATCTCGCGCAGCTTTTGCGCCTCGATCGGAAAACCCGAGATCTCGCGTGCGTTCTCCTTTTTGATGACCTTGATCATTACGGTAACGATCTTTGCCACGGGATTTGGGACGATTGAGAGCACGGTGAGCTATTTTCACACCTTGAACACCTTTACGGCTGCATCCATCCCCCTGATGGGGAGTCTTTACGTAATGGGCGGCAACGCAGCGGCGGCGGTGGCTACTTCGGCGGGGCTTTCTCTGTTTATGACCATCCTTGAGGGGATCGTTGGCAAAAGCATTGTCCCCTTTTGCGGAATTTGCTTGGCACTTGCACTCATTGGGGCGTGCGAGGGCGGTGTGCGTTTGGGCGGACTTTTGACCAATTTGAAAAAGAAATACACGCTACTGCTTTCCTTTTTTATGATGCTGCTTTTGGCTATGCTTGCATCGCAGACCGTTCTTGGTGCCAGTCAAGACACCCTTGTTATGCGGAGTGCAAAATTTGCCGCGGGCAACATGATCCCCATTGTGGGGGGCTCGATTGGCGAGCTTTTGCGCTCGGTGAGTGCAAGCGTCGGCTATATGCGCACGTCAATTGGCGTTTGCGGTGTTCTTTTGTTGCTCCTTTTGATGCTACCAACACTTGTAGAGCTTCTTCTGGCGCGCACCGCGTGGCAAATATGCTCTTTTTTTGCCGAGCTTTTGGGGTGCGACGGAGAAAAACGCTTGCTTGACGAATTCGCCTCCATCAACGGCTACCTCATAGCGGCGGTCGCCATTTGCTCGTCGGTGCTCTTTCTCACCTTTACCCTCCTGACACATTGCGCAACGGCGCTTGCTTGACCTATGGAAGATATCAAGGCATATATTCTATCCATTTTTGCCACTGCCATCCTCATCACGGTGGTGGACATCCTCGCTCCGTCGGGCGGCGGACTTTCCAAGCATCTGCGGCTTATCTCCTCGCTCGTGCTTGTGTGCGTGCTCATCTCCCCCACCGTCTCACTTGCCCAAAAGCTACAAGACTTTGCCAACGGCGATTGGGAGTTTGAGATTGCGGGAGACGTGGAAGATCACTATTCAGAGGAGCTGCAAAACGCGCTGGATAGCGTCTCGCTCGAATACTTTGCGGGGATGCTTGAGCAAACGCTATGCGAAGAGTTTGCCATTGCCGAGGATGACTTGCGTGTGCAGATAGAATGGATCGGCGACGGTGAAAATTTGCGCCCGCAAAAGGTGACGGTCATTCTTTCGGGCAAGGCGATTTGGAAAAACCCTGCCCAAATTGAGGAATATGTCACTTCCCTTTTGGGCTGCGCGTGTGTGAGTGCGATTGAATAATTTTGACAGAAACAGGAGTACTTATGTTCGATTTTTTGAAAAAAGGAAGTATCAAGGAGAACGGAAAACTACGACTTGCCCTCCTATTGGGTTGCGGCGTGCTTGGGATCCTTTTGATCCTGTTTGGCAGCGGCGAAAAAAAGGTGGAGCAAGACAGCGCCGAGCCGCCATACAGCACCGCTACCGATGAATTGGTCATTTATCAGGACTATCTTGAGACTCGCATCAAGCATCTTTGCGAGTCGGTCAGCGGTGTTGGGAGCGTGACGGTTGTTGTCACTCTTTCGGGCAGCTTTGAGTCGGTTTATGCCACCGAGTGGCCCGACGGAAACGAGGAGTACGTTATCCTTGGCAGCGGTTCTTCTGCCTCACCCATCTACCTCTCACGCTCCGCTCCCGAGATCGCCGGCATCGGCATCGTCTGCTCGGGGGGATCGAATGATCATATTCGGCGTGAATTGATCTCCTTGCTAAGCGCGACGTTTCATATCAGTTCAAATAGGATTTATATTACAGAGGCGGGATGAGAGGGGCGCGGTTTTGTGGGGGAACTTTTTTCGCGAAAAAAGTTCCCCCACACCCCCTCAAAAAAGCACTCGCACGAATATTACAAAATAGAGTTGTTAGTATGCGGACAGACAGTCGACGCGAGGTAAAACCTCGCTTTGGCTACCGCGAGCGCGTGGGTAGCGAAGCGGCGTGAGCGTAATGAATGACAGTCCGGTGGACTGTCAGAACGCGAACGGGACCGAGCCGCAGCGAGACCCTCCGAGACCCCGCGCGCTAAGAGAGTTGAATAGAAACAAATATGGGCGACCTTGGTCGCCCGCTTTTGTTTCTTATTTTCCCACTCTTTTTAGAAAAAAACCACTATTTGTGGTGAAATTCCCAAAAACGCGGTTATTGACATTCGTTTTTGGGTGTGTTATCATAATAATGACGATAGGGCCCATCGTTGCAGAAAACAAAACCAAGTTACAAGAAAGGAGAAATTTATGGAACTGATGATTGCACAAAAAATTAAAAAATACCGCAAACAACGTGAATTGACACAAGATGCTCTGGCTTCGGCTCTGGGTATTTCCCCTCAATCCGTTTCAAAATGGGAGTGTGGCGATGGATACCCCGACATAACGATGCTACCCACTATTGCAAATTATTTTGAAATTACAGTAGACGAACTGATTGGAAACGACGAGATCAGCGCAGAAGAAGATATTAAGAAGAATTATTTCAGAGTGCATCCAACACTTGACAAGGATGCAGCTCTGGGGTTGGCATTAAAGTACAATCAAAAATATCCTCGCAATTGGCACATCGCCAATTCTCTTATGCACGAAATCGTGACCAACCATCGTGATAAGCTCGACAACTATAAACCATTGGTTTATGAGCTTTGCGAGCGCCTTTTGAAGGAATGTACAGACAGTGTTATGCGCCGCAGTGCTATTCAATCTGTTTGTATGATCTGTCCCGAGGATGAAATCAATTTTTGGCTCAACAAGGATACCACATTTTGGCACGAGAAACGATACGAGGTTTATCAAAAGCGATACAAATTGATGGGCGACAAAAAACAGCAGGTAATGTACCAACACGCCAATAATTTTCTGTCCACCGCCCATATGCTGCACACCGTTCAAGAAAACCGAAACTATCGCGGTTTTCCCGATCTGGCTTTGGAATGGAACAAGATGTATCTACGTTTTTTGGATACTGCATCCGACGTTTGTGAGACACAAACCATCCCCGATGGGTGGCTGCCCGAATATGCGCTTGCCTATATGCGACTTTCCTCGGCGCTTTTTGCGGTGGGTGAAACGGAGCGCGGATACGAGCATATCGAAAAAGCGATCGGCCTTGCAAAACAGTATCAAAGTATTCCCGACGGTCAGAGCATTGACCTTGGCAACAGCACCTTTTACGGTGAGACAAAAGCCGTGAAAAACAAATTTCACATTGCTTTGCCCAATGGAAAAACACTGCCTCATCTGCTCGGCATCGCGTTCTCGACTCCCCCCATTGCTCAAATAATGGAAGCCATATCCGGCTGGGAATGGTTCGATTCGGTTCGCAACGAAGAACGCTTCCTCGCTTTGATTGAAAAGGCAAAAAGCATTGCAGAATAATCAGCATTCGCTAAGAGAACATTTATCAATCAATCTTACATTTTCAAACAACTCTCTTAGCGGATAGGGTTAGTGGTCCCTAGCCGCTCGCGGCAGCAAGAGCGAGGTTTACCTCGCGCCGACTGTCTGTTTGTACAGCATCAACTCATATTTAGAATATTTTTGCAAGTGCTTTTTTGAGGGGGCTTTGGGGGACTTTTTTCGCGAAAAAAGTTTCCCCA
>JAZNYU010000161.1:0-6957 GCA_045594605.1 Eubacteriales bacterium | reverse complement strand
CCCGCACCCCCTCCAAAAAGCACTCGCACAAAAATACAAAAATGGAATTTTTAACTCACTAACGGACGGGCGGCGCCAGGGTAACATCGCTTTGCTCTCTTAGCCAGTGGGCACCACCGAGACCCCACCGGCTAAGAGAGTTGTTTACCGAATAATGCGGAGCGACATCCTCGGAGGTCCGACACAATCACAAATGTACTTTCTTAACGAGCAGGGTCTCGGTGGGTCTCGCTGCGGCTCGGTCACGGTGCGGTTCAAACACCACACTGTGGTGTTTTTCATTGCCGCCCCGCCGCTTCGCTACCTTCCCGTTAGCGGCAGCAAAAGCAAGCGTTTCGCTTGCGCCGACTGTCTATCCGTGTGAAACGATTTATTTTCTTTAACCCCTTGTCAGCAAGTTCTTGAAGGGGTGTGGGGGAACTTCTCGAAAGAAGTTCCCCCGCGAAACCGCATCTCTTATGAAAGGAGGCCTACTATGCGATATAACATTGAACGCGCGTGCATTGAGATGTCGGTGCGCGAGCTGTGTGAGATGGCGTACTCGGGCGGAGACTTGGATCTGCGACCGGGGACGGGTGGCGGCAGGCCTTCTTTTTTGCGCGCGGTTTTGGGGGCAAAGATACACCGCAGGCTGCAGGCAGCTGCGGGAGCGGGGTATCAAGCCGAGGTGACCATGACGCACACCGAGGTATTCCACGGTCTTACCTTTGAGGTCGAAGGACGCGCCGACGGCGTGATTGCGGGCGATCCTTACGTGGTTGACGAGATCAAGACCGTCAGCGGCTTTGCCTTCTCACAACCGCCCGCACAAATCCACTTTGCGCAGGTCAAGTGCTACGCGCACTTTTTGTGCCGCGCAAAAGACTTGCAAAGCATTCAAATTCGCCTGACCTACTATCGCGTAGACGACGGCGAGATCCGATACATCGAAGAAGAACACACCGCCGCCGAGTTGGCGGAGTTTTATGCCGACCTTCTCGCAAGAGTGGAATACCGCGCGAGAATTCTCGAGGAACGCCAAACGGTGCTCCTTCCTGCCATTGCAGGCGGCAGATTCCCGTTCTCCTCTGTCCGAGCAGGGCAGGATGACCTCATCCGTGCTTGCTACCGCGCCATCAGTGCGAGCAAGCGACTGTTTGTCGACGCCCCCACGGGAATCGGCAAGACCGTCTCCACCCTCTATCCCGCCTTGCGTGCTTTGGGAGAGGGGAAGTGCGAAAAGGTCTTTTACCTGACCGCCAAGGCGGCAACGCGCCGTGAGGCGTACTCTGCATCCGCGCAGCTGTTTGCGGCAGGCTCGCGCCACCGCACCGTGGTGCTGACCGCACGCGAGCAGGTCTGCGTCAATGCAGAAGCAAAACAAGATGCAGCAGGCATCTCGCGCCATTGCAATCCGCAGGACTGTCCGCGCGCACGCGACTTTTACGAGCGCGCCCCCCTTGCCATTTGCGAAATCTTGAAGCGACAGAGCGGATACAGTCGTGCTGTGGTGGAAGAGATCGCGGCAAAATACAATATTTGTCCGTATGAATTGCAGCTCGAGCTTTCGGAGTTCTGCGACGTCATTATTTGCGACTACAACTACGTTTTCGATCCCCAAGTGCATCTGCACCGCTATTTTGGCGAGGATATCCCCGCGGGCAAATACGCCGTGCTTGTGGACGAGGCACACAACCTGCCCGACCGCGCACGCGCCATGTTCTCTGCATCGCTTAAGTGCAGCGACCTTGCCCCCGCGCTGGAGGCTTTGCCGCCCGAAAGCGGACTGCGCGACCACCTTTACAATCTTTTGGGGCTCATGCAAAGCTACCGCAATCTTTGCCGCGACACCTTGCAAACCGATGGGGAAGGCATTGAGCGCGGATACGACCTCAACCACGGAGCGATGGAATCCTTCCATACCGCCGTGCGCAAGCTGCGCCCCATTCTGGATGCGTGGATGCGAACCCACTGCGGCGAGATCGGTGAGAGCGAGGTCTGGACGCTTTCGGGTGCGCTCCGCCGCGTAGAAACGATTGCTGAAATCTACGATAAAACCCACGTCACCTTTGTTGAGGTCGAGGGGGAAGAGCTGACGGTTCGCCTCATTTGTCTTGATCCCTCGCAAGCGCTTGACGAGCGACTGCGTAAGCTGCACGGCTGCGTGTTCTTCTCGGCAACCATGGTGCCCATGTCTTACTATGCCGACGTTCTTGGCGGTGGCAAGGGTGGCTCCTCCAAGCACTCCACCATTTTGCATCTCAAATCTCCCTTTGATCCCGAAAACTTTGCCCTTTGCACCGTCAATGCCATCAGCACAAAGCTTGAGGACCGTCCGCGCTCCTACAAAAAGCTGGTGGACGTGATTGCCGCTACGGCATCGGCAAAGCCGGGCAACTACATCGTTTATTTTCCGTCCTACGATTATATGAACCGCGTGCAGGAGCTCTTCTCCAAAAAGTACCCAAAGGTCACAACCGTGGTGCAAAAAAGGGGCATGACCGCTCCCGAGCGCGAGCAATTTTTGGAGGCGTTCCGGGATGATGCCAACCTGCGCATCGGCTTTTGCGTGCTTGGCGGCTCCTTCTCCGAGGGCGTCGACCTGCCCGGCAGACAGCTCATCGGTGCGATCGTTGTGGGAACAGGACTCCCCGGTATTTCCAACGAGGGCAACATCCTCTCCGAATATTACGAGAACACGCGCGGATCGGGCTTTGATTACGCCTACCGCTATCCGGGTTACAGCCGCGTTTTGCAGGCGGCAGGGCGCGTCATCCGCCGCGACGACGACCGCGGCGTGGTGGTTCTCGTTGACGATTCCTGGGGAAGTGAAAAAGGGAACGACGAATGGGACGCGCACTGGTCCAAACCTGCAACGGTTGCAAGAAGTGCGGCGGAACTTGCAGAAATATTGCGAATTTTTTGGAAAAAATTCAAATAATCGAAAATTTTTGCAAAAAATCATCAAAAATCTTGCAAAAACCTATTGCATTTTGTGCGCGTATGTGATATACTGTAGCAGATGACTAAAAGCGTGCAAGGAGACCGATGATGATTTTCTCACAAATGAGCCGCGCCGAACAACTGGCGCGACTGCAAGAACTCAGAACCGAATACCAAAAGCAAAAGGCAAAAGGACTTTCCCTTGACCTCTCCCGTGGTAAGCCCAGCCCCGACCAGCTCGACTTGATGAACGATCTGTTTGACAGTATGGATTCGAGTGTGGATTGCTACACCGAGGATGGCGTTGACTGCCGTAACTATGGATTACTCAGCGGCATTCCCGAGGCAAAGAGACTGTTTTCCGACCTCTTAAATATCCCCGAAAAGAACCTCATCGTTGCAGGGAACTCCTCGCTCAATCTGATGTATGACCAGGTCATGCGTGCCATGATCTACGGCGTGTGCGATAGCCCTCGCCCGTGGTGCCGTGAGGAAGAGATCAAATTCCTCTGTCCTTCTCCCGGCTATGACCGTCACTTTGGCATTTGCGAGTCCATCGGCATCAAAATGATCATGGTCAGAATGACTCCCACAGGCCCCGATATGGATACCGTTGAAAAGCTCGTGGCAAACGATGCTTCCATCAAGGGTATGTGGTGCATTCCCAAGTATTCCAACCCCGACGGTATTACCTATTCCGACGAGACAGTTGCACGCTTGGCTTCGATGAAGACCGCCGCACCCGACTTCCGCATCTTTTGGGATAACGCCTATGCAGTACACGACCTTTATCCCGACCGCCACGATACGCTTGCCGATATTTTCGAGGCTTGCACGGCGGCAGGCAACCCCAACCGTCCCTTCTTCTTTGCATCCACCTCAAAGATCACCTTCCCGGGTGCAGGTGTAGCAGTAATGGCGGCATCCGACGAGAACCTGAAGCAGATCCTGCCCATCATTTCCGCGCAGACCATCGGCTTTGATAAGCTCAACCAGCTCCGCCACGTCCGCTATTTCAAAAATGCAGAGAACATTCACGCCCACATGCGCAAGCTGGCAGAAAAGCTGCGCCCCAAGTTTGACCTCACTCACGAGATCCTTGAGCGCGACCTTGTCCCTGCAGGCATCGCGCATTGGACGCGCCCCTTGGGCGGATACTTTATCAGCTTGTTCGTTCTTCCGGGAACGGCAAAGCGAACATGGACACTTTGCAAAGAGGCAGGTGTCACCATGACCAACGTCGGTGCGACCTATCCGTATCGCCTCGACCCCGATGACAGCAATATTCGTATCGCGCCTACCTATCCCAGCCTGGAAAATCTCGAGTCGGCTATGTGCATTCTCACCCTTTGTGCACGTATCGCCGCCCTCGAAAAGCTGACGGGAGAAGCAGAAGCGTAAAACAGTGCGGATCGCCCTTGCAAAAAGAGCGGTCCGTGCTTTTTGTTTGTAGATAAAATGAGAATTGCAAAGAACAACTATTTTTACGGGAGATAAAAAGAATTTAATCACAGATGTTGCAAAAAACAAATAGATTTGGTATAATGAAATTACGCAAGAAGAATATTGCAAAGACTTTCATAAGGAGGGCGCTATGGATTTAGAACAACTCTCTCAATATGTCACTGCCGGTTCAGTGGAAAAAGAGGAATCAGCATTTCGAAAACAAAGCTTATTAACCATTGCCTTTGCCGTTCTTGTGGGAATTCTGTGTGCAACAGTAAAGGGATTTGGACCATACATGATTCTTGCTATGTGCCTTGTCTCGTTAATCTGTGTTGTCACGGTGTTCAAGCTCTCCTCCGATATAATGTCTGTGAAGGGCTGTTTATGGGCAGATGCGCTTATATCCGGCTCGTTGGTTTTTGAACTGTCTGTGGCGGAGTTTGTGTGTTTTACAATGTGGAAAGGACTTACCCCGTGGGTGTTGTTGGTTTACGTGCCTGTGATACTGACTCTCGTATTTTTGTGTATCAGCGCACACAGAGTGTTAAAACATGCAAACTATAACCCTCAAAAGCCAACAAAAGGGAATATAGGACGCATTGGCTTTTGGAGTGGAATTATTGGAATGCATCTTGGTGCAATTCTGTTTCGCAGTGTTGATGAAAATACTTTTCCCTTAATTGGATTGGTTTGCTTTGGCCTCTTAAATTGTTTTATGTCTATTGGACTGACCTCTTTGCAAAAACTGTATTACATAAGAAAATATAAGCTTTTTGAGTAAAACCGGTGGTTCTGAATATGATTTTTTGCACAAAATCAAAACTCACCTTTACAGCAACAAAAAGCAGAAAAAGGCTCCCTTGTGCAGAAGGGCAGGCGGCAAGCGCCCAGTAATTGCAAGCAATTACTGGGCTGTCAGTCGATAGACTGACTGAGGGATTGTTTTTTTGAAAATTAATTTATACAATCCCTCCGCCTCGCAAAGGCTCGGCACCTCCCTTTACACAAGGGAGGCTAAAGGTAGT
The DNA here is from genome assembly GCA_045594605.1 of Eubacteriales bacterium. GTDB lineage: Bacteria > Bacillota > Clostridia > Oscillospirales > CAG-272 > UMGS1865. Next base: position 1,564 of record JAZNYU010000161.1, on the reverse strand, counting down.
TGTAGCTCACACAGTTTTTCCTGAAAATATTTTTATTTATCTAAAATATTCTCGTTCTACAGAAAGGAGCCGCCCTATGACGCAGGCATCGCGCAATCCGTTTCCGCACAGTGACAGCAACAAGCGGTATTATACATACGACTACTATCTGCGCCATACGCTCGGCGCAAAATGTGCTAAGCTCCCACTTGATATAGGTCTTTCTTGCCCCAACATCGACGGGCGTTGCGCCACGGGCGGCTGCATTTATTGCTCGGGGCGGGGGAGCGGTGATTTTGCACCCGAGGCGACCTTGTCTGTTGCCGAGCAAATTCAAAAGCAAAAAGAAAATTACGCCCACAAGTGGGACGTCAAAAACTGCATTGCCTACTTTCAAGCACACACCAACACCTACGCACCGCTGCCGTTCCTCAAAGAAAAATTTGAAGAGGCTTTGGCGCAAGACGGCATCGTAGGGCTCAACATTGCCACGCGCGCCGACTGTCTCGAGGATGACGTTGTGGAATACCTCGCCTCTCTTGCCGAGCGCACCGCGCTGACGGTGGAGCTTGGCTTGCAAACCTCAAACGACGAGAGTGCCGCACGCATCAACCGCGGGCACGATTTTGCAACCTTTTGCCGCGGATTTGCAAAGCTGCGCGCCGCAAGCGCCAAGATCGGCATCTGCGTGCATATCATCCTCGGACTCCCCAAAGAGGACGACGAAATCATGCTGACAACCGTGCGCGAGGTAGCCAAGCTGCACCCCGATCAGGTCAAAATACACCTGTTGCACGTCCTCAAATACACGCGCCTTGCCGAGCTTTATGTGAGTGGCGAATACACGCCCATGGAAAGGGAACACTACATTCGCCTGGTCGCCGATGCGCTGGAATTGTTGCCGCCCGATGTCGTCATTGCGCGCCTGACGGGCGACGGCATGGCAGACGACCTGCTCGCCCCCCTCTGGAGCCGCAAAAAGACCACCGTCATCAATGACATCGACAAACTCCTTTTTGCAAGAGATTCTTGGCAGGGGAAAAAATACCAAGCTTGAAAACGCAAACCTTTAGACCAATTTGAATTTGACGGAGTGACTGAAATGATAGACATTACAACTTGGATGCAGAACTTTTTGCAGACATTAGATGAAACCTTTGCAAACCGTGTGTGGTTTGTTGGTTTGCAGGGGAGTTACGGTCGCGGTGAAGCAACCGAAACGAGTGATATTGACGTGGTTGTTATTTTGAATGAATTATCCGCTGCGGATATCCAAACTTATAACACAATGTTGAATTTCTTGCCGAACAGAGAACTGATCTGTGGTTTTCTTTCGGGTAAACAGGAAATTATGAATTGGGAACCGTCCGACTTGTTTCAGTTTTGCTATGATACAACACCCATCAAAGGAAGTCTTGATGAGGTTCTGCGTGTTGTTGACGAAAGTGCTGTAAAAAGAGCCATCAAAATCGGCGTGTGCAACATCTATCACGGCTGTGTTCACAATATGCTCTTTGATAAGAGCGAGGATGTTTTGAAAGGGCTCTACAAAACGGCTTCTTTCGTTGTGCAGGCAATCGTTTTT
>JAZNYU010000160.1:0-2546 GCA_045594605.1 Eubacteriales bacterium | reverse complement strand
TCATCCTGAGCGTAGTCGAACTTTTTCTGAGCGAATAGCGAGGAAAAAGCGCGAGGCTTTAGCCGAAGCGGGATCTCGTAACGACTCTCGGTGGCTTGCCATAGTAAAAGTAACATCTACTTTGGAAAGCCACCCAAGTTCGTTCGGAGATCCCATCGTCGCGTTGCTCCTCGGTTTTGCTTGTTCGCTTACGCTCAACCCGCAAAACTTCGACTACGAGCTTCGCTCTCCGCTCAGGATGACATACAGTGGCATTGTGCAGTGTTTCCTTTTGAAACAAACGATTATAGGTCGCCTGTTTTTTTGCCAATCAACTTTCTTAGCGGATAGGGTTAGTGGTCCCTAGCCGCTCGCGAGAGCAAAAGTGAGCCTTGTGCTCGCGCCGACTGTCTGTCCGAAAACTAACAAATTGATTTCAATATTTGTTGTGTGAAAGTTTTGATGGGGCGTGGGGGAACTTTTTCAAAAGTTCCCCCGCAAATATTTTCATTACATATTGACAATCCCACTTTTTTGTGATACAATAACTTGAAACACGATGAAAAAGAGGAGTACGCAAGCCTTTTGCGCGCAGAGAGAGGGCGGTTGGTGCAAGCCCTTGGCAAGGGATGCGGAAGTCACTTTGGAGTGGTGTCGGGGAAGGGGAGCGATTTTCGTTCCTTGTGTAGTCGGCAACGGGTTCCGCCGTTATAGGAGTTGAGTGTGTGTCCGCGCGCCATTTTTTGCATGGATACAAAATCAGGTGGTACCGCGTGCTTCCACGTCCTGATGCTGGACGGGGAGGCTTTTTCTTTTGTCAAAAAATAATTTGCACATATATTTTCAGGAGGTCTATTACAATGGATCAGTACAACGAACTGCCAAAAACTTACGCGCCGTCGGAGTTTGAGGACAGAATTTATCAAAATTGGTGCGACAAGGGCTACTTTACGCCCGACGTCAAAAACGATGCGGAGCATTTCTCCGTAGTTATTCCGCCCCCCAACGTAACGGGACAATTGCACATGGGTCACGCGCTCGACGAGACTCTGCAGGACATCCTTGTTCGCTACAAGAGAATGCAGGGCTTTAACACCCTTTGGATCCCCGGCACCGACCACGCAGGCATTGCAACCCAGATCAAGGTTGAAGAACGCCTGCGCGTAGAAGAAGGACTTTCTCGCTACGACCTCGGTCGTGAAAAATTTTTGGAGCGCGTTTGGGATTGGAAGGACAAATACGAAGCACGCATCACAGGACAGCTGAAAAAGCTGGGCGCATCCTGTGACTGGACACGCCAACGCTTTACCTTTGATGAGGGCTGCTCCCGCGCCGTTCGCGACGTATTTGTAAATCTTTACGAAAAAGGACTCATCTATCGCGGCTACCGCATTATCAACTGGTGCCCGCGCTGCCTTACGGCTCTCTCCGACGCCGAGGTAGAGTATAAGGATCAACCCGGCCACTTCTGGCACATTAAATATCCCATCAAGGGTGAGGACGGCTACGTTGAGGTTGCCACCACCCGTCCCGAGACCATGTTCGGCGATACTGCCGTTGCAGTCAACCCCGAGGACGAGGATATGAAGCACCTCATCGGCAAGACCCTCATTCTGCCCGTTGTTGGCAGAGAGATCCCCGTCATTGCCGACGATTACGTTGAGATCGGCTTTGGTACCGGTTGCGTAAAGATCACTCCCGCACACGACCCCAACGACTTCCTCGTTGGTCAACGCCACAACCTTGAGCAAATTAAGGTTATGAACGACGACGCAACGATGAACGCGGGTGCAGGTAAATATGAGGGCATGGATCGCTACGAATGCCGCAAAGCTCTCGTTGCCCAGCTTGAGGAGGAAGGCTATCTCGTTAAGACTGTTCCTCACGACCATAACGTTGGCGTTTGCTACCGTTGCGGCACAACCGTTGAGCCCATGACGTCCGACCAATGGTTCGTTAAAATGAAGCCCTTGGCAAAGCCCGCCATCGAGGCAGTAGAGCAGGGCGACATCCGCTTTGTTCCCGAACGCTTCTCCAAAAACTACTTTAACTGGATGAACAACATCCTCGACTGGTGCATCTCCCGTCAGCTTTGGTGGGGACACCGCATTCCCGCATTCTACTGCGACGATTGCGGCGAGATGACCGTCTCTCGTACTGACATCACCACCTGTCCCAAGTGCGGTGCTCCCGTTCATCAGGATGAAGACGTACTTGACACGTGGTTCTCGTCGGCTCTGTGGCCCTTCTCCACAATGGGTTGGCCCGAGATGACCGAGGATCTCAAAAAATACTATCCCACAAGCGTTCTCGTTACCGGATATGATATTATTACCTTCTGGGTATCCCGTATGATCTTCTCCGGTCTTGAGCACATGGGCGAAAAGCCGTTCGATACCGTATTTATTCACGGTCTCGTTCGTGACGCGCAGGGCAGAAAGATGTCCAAGTCGCTTGGCAACGGCATCGATCCCTTGGAGATCATCGACAAATACGGCGCCGATGCACTCCGCTTTGCGCTCTCCACCGGTAACTCTCCCGGAAACGATATGCGCTTCTCGGATGAA
>JAZNYU010000159.1:0-6053 GCA_045594605.1 Eubacteriales bacterium | reverse complement strand
AGACCCCGAAAGATTTTCAAAATCTATCGGGGTTCACTATTTTGTGAGCGCTTTTTTGAAGGGGGTGCGGGGGGAACGTGTTTCTCGCAAAAAAAGTTCCCCCCGCAATCTCTTAAAATAAAACTCACGCTTGTGTCAAATTCAATTTTTCAATAACAGCTTGCGCTGCCTTGTCCATATAATCGTTTTCCATCAGCTCGATCATGCCGCGGTCAACGAGGGCGGAGAGCTTGGGATCCATGGGGATGCGAGCCAAGAGGTCGTAACCGAATTTTTCGGCAACCTCTTCGATGTGGCTATCGCCAAACACCTTGATCTCCTTGCCGCAGTCGGGGCACTTGACGTAGCTCATGTTCTCAACGAGTCCAAGGACGGGTACGTTCATCATTTTTGCCATGTTGGCAGCCTTGCTGACGATCATAGAAACGAGATCCTGAGGGCTGGAAACAATAACAACGCCGTCAAGCGGCAGAGATTGGAACACCGTCAGCGGTACGTCGCCGGTTCCGGGAGGGCAGTCGACGAGAAGTACGTCAACGTCCCAAATGGTCTCGGTCCAAAACTGTTGAACCGTTCCTGCGATCATCGCGCCACGCCAAATAACGGGCTTGGTCTCGTCGTTACCAAGGAGGAGGTTAACGGAGATCATATCAATTCCGGTCTTGGTGCGAGGGGGGATCATTCCGTTTTCGTCGCCAAAGACCTCAACGTTGTGAAGACCGAACGCCTTGGGAATAGAGGGACCGGTGATGTCGGCATCGAGAATACCAACCTTATATCCTTCTCTTTGCAAAAGAACGGCAAGCATAGAGGTGACGAGCGATTTGCCAACGCCGCCCTTGCCGCTGACAACTCCAATCACGTGCTTAACGTCGCTGAGCGCATTTGCAGGGATTTGCAGGCTTTGCGGCTTCTCGCGAGAGGAGCAGTTGCTGGAGCAAGTAGAGCAATCATGCGTACATTCTGACATTTTTATATCCTTCTTTCTGTCTGTAATTTTATTCAATAGATATTATACACTCTTTTTTCAAAAAGGCAAGTGCTTTTGAAAAAAAGTCAAAAAAACTTATCAAAGTATTTCAATATAAGAGCGGTAGTACTGCTCTTGAAAATGCACCGCGGCGGCAATTTCGTCCGCGGTAAAGGTTACGCCTTCGGGCACGCCGACGAGCTTGTCCTCCACGTCATCCTCGCGGTGCACGATGGCAATGATGTGCGCGTCAAATTCCTTTACGGGAACATCCACTCCCAAAAGATAAACGTCCATCTCCTCGCCGTCTCCGCCGAGCACGCCCGGAATATAACCGTAATTGATGGGATAGATGATATCCTTTTTATGCACGTAGCCGATGGGGCGGTCGATGCCGATATGCACCGTTTTGCCAAGATAGGAGCGTGCGAGCGCTTTTCTTTCTTCCATCGTCATGCTATATTCTCCTTACGGGATAAGGCAGAGCCGCGCCTTTTTTCCAAAGACGGATGACCTCGTCCACCTCTTCGGGTGTTTCGGTGGAAAAGAGGAAATGCTGATGGGTGATGCCTGCTTTTGCGAGCTGCTCTTGACGGTCAGACATCGACGTAGGCAGACTGTTATAAATGACGTTGCGGTGCTCCCATTCGCGCAAAACGGGGAAGCGCACGCCGCGACGGTCGGTTAAGATCGCGCTGTTTTTGGCACACGTATCGCAATCTGCAATCTCGCGGATGACGCATTTCTCAACGGTCATCAGGGGGATCCGCCCGTGGACGATGAGCGAGGTGTCGCCTTTGATGTCGCGTGCCTGCGGCAGAGTCAATTCGGGGGAGAGAAGGACGGACTCGATGCCCATGCCCTCCAGCACGCAAACCGACTCGCAGTTGGTGACGTTAAAGCGGAAATCACCAACGGGAACAAGCCCCGCCTCTTTTGCGAGTTCAATATGTCCCACGTTGCCAACGAGTGCGTAGCGCACGCCCTTTTCCTTGGCGGCAAAAAGCATCTCGACAACCCGTTTGCGGTCGCGCTCAAAAATGACGGGCGGCAGGACCACACCGTCGACCTCGGCAGTCTCCTTGCCTAGCGGCAGGTAGATGCGATCAAAAAATGCTCTTGCCGCGGGCGTGATCTGTTCGGGGGAATAGAATCGCGCGGAGCGCATTTTTTTGCACACGTGTTGCGATTTTTGCGCCACGTATGGCTTTTTTTCTACCTTTTGAGGTGCAAAATCACTTTCCCATTCGGCAATCGCACGGCGGCGCAGATCGTTCAGGCGCGAAACGGGGAGCATCAGTCCTTCGTCCATCTCAACTTGGAACCTGCCAACAGAATAGGGCGTTCCGCCAAGCTTGGAGAGGTTCCTTTCCAAATGCTCGGCAGAGAGGGGCGCAGTCAGTGCCGCCTGCGGTGTATCGCCCATAACGCAAACCTTACGCTTTTTATCGCTGATGGTGAGCGTGATCGGTTCGTTTTCCTTCATACGTACCGCAAAATCAAGTGGGATCTTGCGTGTAATGCCGCCAAAGGGAGAGAGCGTGCGCGAGGCGGATTTGTCGTCCTCGGAGCGAACACCCAGCATTTTGCCGTCAATTTTTTCTTTGTAATAGCCGTCGGTAAAGCCGCCGCGTGAAAAGATGGAAGCCAGCTCGCGCATCTCGTCGGGGGTGGCGGCGCGGCGCTCATCCAAAAGGCGGCGCCAGATGCGCGCGGTGTCGCGCACGTATTCGGGGGCTTTCATTCTGCCCTCGATCTTCAGGGATGCAACGCCGCTCTCGATCAGCGCGGGCACGTGTGCCGCAAGGGAGAGATCTTTGAGCGAGAGAGGATAGGCGTTGCCGCCTTTTTTGCAGGCAAAGGGGAGTCGGCAGGGCTGCGCGCACTCACCGCGGTTGCCGCTTCTCCCACCTACAAGAGAGGAGAACAGGCATTGTCCCGAGTGGCTGACGCAGAGCGCGCCGTGAATGAACATCTCAATTTCCAAAGGGGAATTCTGAACAGTCTCAAACAGATCGACGGCAGGCGTTTCGCGTGCAACGACGATGCGGCTAAAGCCGATTTCTTTGAGCTTCTTGGCAGAGAGAGAATTGTGCGAGGATGCCTGCGTGCTTGCGTGCAATTCAAGGCTTGGATAGGTGCGGTGCAAAGCCGCCGCCACGCCAAGGTCGGCAACGATGAGGGCATCCACACCGGCACTTGCCGCTTCCTCGGCGGCTGCCAGCGCGGCAGGGATCTCGCGGTCTCCCACAAGGGTGTTCAGGGTGAGATACACCTTAACACCATAGCTGTGTGCGCGCAAAACGGCGGAGCGCAATGCGTCTCCGCCGAAATTGTGGGCATTCATTCTTGCATTAAACGTGGTGCCACCAAGATAAACGGCATCGGCACCGCCTTCAATCGCTGCATCAAGAGCCTCGGGAGAACCCGCAGGACAGAGTAGCTCGGGCAAGGGTTGGATGCGCTTATCAGACATCACTAAAGGTCAAAAAATCAAACATCGCGCCAACGCGATTCTTGGAAGTGCTCTTTTGAGAGGTCTTTTCCTCAACAACAACGGGAGCTTCCTTTTCGGGTGCTGCCTCAGCAATTGCTTCTGCAGCGGTAGCGGATTCCTCAAATACAGAGATCTGGGGCTCTTCCTCGGCCTTCTTGTTGAACGGCTTGGGAACGTACTTGGGCTTTTCTTCCTTTGCGGGAGCGTTAGCGGCTGCGGCATGGTCAAGGATAGAACGCATTACGCTTGCATCCTTACGCAGATTGTCCACTTCCTCCTGCAAGGTTTCAATGGTCTTTCTCAGCTTTTCGTTCTCTGCGGAGAAGCGGAAAGCATCCTTTTCTACCTTTTTGAAGGCCTCTTGCATTGCCATTCTTTCAGAGCAATATGCGAGAGCGCAAAGGATAGCAGCCTCGTTTTTGGTGCAACGAGGGCTCTTGAGGTTGATATCGCGCATGCGGCGATCGAGCATGCCAACAATATTTTCTACCTCATCGGGGGAAGCGTCGCTGATGATGTTCAGCTCCATATCTGCAACGGTAATGCTGTACTTTTGTTTCATAGTGGTACCATGAATCCTTTCTTCCGCCGCCCATAATCGCACAAGGGCGGGAATTATTTGTCAAATGCCGCATTTTGCAACACGACACAATTAGCTAACTATATTATACAATAAAAAATTTGAAAAGAAAAGGGGTTTTTCAAAAAAAGTTAAAAAAATTTTCATTTTTCTGATATTTCTTCATTTTTGCTCGCAAAAACCGCCAAATACTTGCAAAAGTGGTGAAAATATGATAAAATAGAGCCAAACAAGACCACCCCCAAAAAAGAAAGGAAAAGAAGAAATGGAACCCAAGGATTACACCGTTATCAAAATTGAGGGAGAATACGCATACCTGCGTGATGAGGCATCCCCCGAGACAGATCCGCTCTTTATTGCTCTGGCACTTCTGCCAGCGGAAACCGACGAGGGCACGCGCCTGCATTGCGAGCTGTTTCAATATGAAATTATAGAATAAGAATTATTCTTATTATTAAGCATTGACGATTTTAACCCTAAAATAGCTTTTTAGGGACGAAAAAAGGCTACTGTGATTTTTCACAGTAGCCTTTTTTTCGGTTATCTCAGACAATGATTGAAAAGTAAGTAGGTTTAAATTACTTAATTTCAACGGTTGCGCCTGCCTCGGTGAGAGCAGCCTTAACTTGCTCTGCTTCGTCCTTGGAAACGCCTTCTTTGATTGCCTTAGGAGCAGCCTCTACGAGGTCCTTAGCGTCCTTCAGGCCCAGGCCGGTCAGCTCGCGAACAACCTTGATAACGTCGAGCTTCTTAGCGCCGAAGCTTGCAAGGATAACGTCGAACTCGGTCTTCTCTTCAACTGCGGGAGCTGCTGCGCCTGCTGCAACTACGCCTACGGGAGCTGCTGCGGATACGCCGAACTCTTCCTCAACTGCCTTAACGAGATCGTTGAGTTCAAGAATGGTAAGGGACTTAATTTCTTCAAGAATGTTAGTAATCTTTTCGGATGCCATTGTTATTTACCTCCAAAATTTGAGTATTTTTTATTTTGTGTGTTTTCCGATCACATCAAGCCGGGGATCGGAGTCCGGCATAGGGAAGGGCGGCAGAAATTATGCTTCTGCGGGAGCCTCTTCGGTGGTCTCGCCGTCCTTGTCGCAAATAGCCTTGATAGCATAAGCGAACTTGTACAGAGGAGACTGGATAGAGCCGAGGAACTTTGCAATAAGAGTTTCCTTGTTGGGGATCTCTGCCAGAGCGTTTACGGTAGCTGCATCAACAACTGCGCCGTCAACGTAACCTGCAAGGATGTTAAAGGACTCGATCTTATCAGCATATTCCTTCAGGATCTTAGCTGCGATAACGGGATCGTTTTCGCTGATAGCGATAGCGGTCATACCGGTAAGGTACTGCTTCATATCGCCGTAGCCGACCATATCGCATGCTCTGCCGGTCATGGTGTTCTTCATAACAACGTACTTAACACCGGCCTCACGCAGAGCCTTACGCATTGCGGTGTCCTTATCTACCGTAATACCTTGGTAGTTAACAACAACGCCTGCCTCGGAATTTTTAATTTGTTCTGCCAGATCAGCAACGAGCTGTTGCTTCTGAACGAGAATGGAATTGCTGGGCATTCTGTTTGACCTCCTGTTAGATTTTCGAAATAAAAAAATCTTCCTTCCGGCAAGCACACTTTGGCCGTGAAGAAAGATTGAACGCACAAATTGGGATTCAATTCATCTCCTCGGCAGGAAAGCGTCAGCTTTTACCGGAACCTGCTGTCTTTGGATAACGCAGGTATTATACCACAAAGAGAATGGTTTGTCAAGCCCTTTTTTGAAAAAAGTTGAAATATTTTTTGAATTGATAAAAACGAGTAATGGTTATTTATCGAGGCGGTAGGGGGGACCCCTCCCCTACGACGTTGGAATACGTTTTTGTAGGGGAGGCGTTTCGTCGCCCGTTTGTGTCAGTTTACTTTTTCGAGGTAATTCCATTCCACACCGTCGGTGGATGTAAAGATGTAACACGGCTTGCACACTCCCTCGGGAGTGGGTTCTCCG
>JAZNYU010000158.1:0-7539 GCA_045594605.1 Eubacteriales bacterium | reverse complement strand
CGCCTGGTGAGCGAGTTCCCCGATCTTCGAGCGGCGAATGCGAACCCGAATCCAAAACGCGAGGCGTTTTGGGCGGGAAGATGAGCGGAAGGGTCACCAGAGAGTGAAAAAAGCACCTCATTCGAGGTGCTTCATTCTCTGGTGACCCATCCGGGAATCGAACCCGAGTTTCCAGCGTGAGAGGCTAGCGTCTTGACCGCTTGACCAATGGGCCGTTTTTCTTGCGCTTTAGTATTATATCACACCGCGCGGCAAATTGCAAGTCTTTTTTTCATTTTCTTGTGCTTTTTTGTGCATTTTCTTTCTTTTGTTCAAAAAAAGATGGAATTATCCTTATTTTTTCGTCAAAATGAACAAATCAAAGGTGGCTTTTTCCTTTTTGCGGAACATCCGCTTGCACATCTCTTGATTTTTCCATCCTTTTATGGTATACTGAATTATCTGATGGAGGGGAGGGAAATGGATATGCGTACCCTGAAGACGGCGTGGTTACTGTTCGCGTCTATGTTTAAAATCGGGCTCTTCACGTTTGGCGGTGGATATGCAATGATCGGCTTTTTGGAGCGCGAGTTTGTCGAAAAGAAAAGCTGGCTCTCGCACGATGAGTTTGTGGACCTGATCGTCATTGCCGAATCGACTCCGGGCCCCATAGCCATCAACTGCGCCACCTACATTGGCTACAAGATTGGCAAGGGGAGCGGTGCGGTAGCGGCAACGCTGGGCATGGTGCTTCCGTCCTTTGGTATTATTTATTTGATCTCTCTCTTTTTTGAGCGCTTTCTATCCATTGGCTGGGTGTCGTCCGCGTTCCGCGGGATACAGGCGTGTGTCGTTTTTCTCATTCTTTCCGCAGGGCTAAAGATGCTAAAAAAGATGAAAAAGACTCCCTATGCGGTGTCTGTTTCGGTCTTGACGTTTTTGTGTATGGTGACCTTTTGGTTGCTTGGCGTGCGCTTTTCGTCCATTTTCTATATTCTTATCAGCGGCGGCTTAGGTCTTGCCGTTTGGGCGATCAAGGGAGGACGCGCGCAAGGGTTGGATGATGAAGGGGAGGTGGAGAAATGATCTATCTCAAGCTTTTTCTCACCTTTCTAAAAATAGGAGCGGTCTCATTTGGCGGCGGATACGCCATGATCTCCATCATTCGTGACGATTGCCTCGCGCACGGATGGTTGACCGAAGGGGAACTCCTCAACTTTATTGCCGTTGCCGAGTCGACGCCGGGGCCCATCGCCGTCAATATGGCAACCTTTGTTGGCTCGTCGCAAGGCGGATTTTTAGGGGCGATCCTGGCAACCCTTGGCGTGGTGCTTCCGTCCTTTGTTATCATTTTGCTTGTTGCCACGTTGCTTTCGCAGTTGCTCAAATATGCAGGCGTCAAGGCGGTTTTGAAGGGTATTCGCCCCGCGATCGTCGGCATGATATTGGCAACCGCATTCACCACAGCGCTCGGCGTTTTTGCAGGACTTGGTGCGCTGTCATCTCCCCCCGTCATCGAGTGGCGGATGATAGCCATCTTTGCTCTGATCTGTGGTGCGTGGTACGGCTGGCGCAAATGGAAAAAGGCAACTCCGTCTCCCGTTCTGCTTATTCTTCTCTCCGGTGTTTTGGGCGTGCTTTTCTTTGGTGTGTGAGAGAAAAAATGCGCAAAAAGCCCCTGTTTTATGCCACTTTGCTATATATTTTTGAAAGGAAATCTCAAAAAAATAAAAAAATCCTCTAAAACCTATTGCAAAGTGAAAGAAAATGTAGTATAATAAACTCAACTATGTGTCGGACAAGCATTCGACGCAAATTTTGACTTTCTGTTTTGGAGGTAAATATGGTAGTAGCCGGCGATTTTAAAAACGGTATTACATTTGAAGATGAAAACGGTAACGTACTGCAGGTTATCGAGTTCCAGCACGTAAAGCCCGGTAAGGGTGCAGCGTTCGTTCGCACCAAGCTGAAGAACGTTATCACCGGTGCGGTTATTGAAAAGACTTTCAGCCCCACCGACAAGTTCGAGAATGCTTACATTGAAAGAAGAGATATGCAATATTCCTACGACGACGGTTCTCTGTATCACTTTATGGATACCGAAACTTGGGAAGAAACCCTTGTTGCACACGATATGGTTGGCGACAACTTCCGCTTCGTTAAGGAAGAGATGATGTGCAAGATCATCTCCTACAAGGGCAACGTATTTGGCATTGAGCCTCCCACGTTTGTTGAGCTCGAAGTTACCGACACTGACCCCGGCTTTGCAGGCAACACTGCAACCAACACCCTCAAGCCCGCAACGCTTGAGACCGGTGCCGAGATCAAGGTTCCGCTCTTTATCAACGTTGGCGACGTTCTCAAGATCGACACCCGTACGGGCGAGTATCTTTCCAGAGCATAATCAACCACAAAAGGGGAAGACTTTGCAGGCAAGGTTTTCCCCATTTTCAAATGACACAACACGAAAGGAAGGATTTATACCATGAATTTGACCGAAAGATCTGCTTATATCAAGGGCTTGGCTGAAGGACTTGATTTTGACAAAGAAACCAAAGAGGGCAAGATCATTGCCGCTCTCCTCGACCTTGTTGACGAAATGGCAAACGAGATCGAAGGCATCCACCAGGACATCGACGAGATCGACGAGGATCTGAACTACCTCAACGAATACGTAGAGGAGCTCGACGACGATCTGCAGGACGTTGAGGATTATCTTGACGAGGAATGCGAAGACGAGGATTGGGAAGAGGATGACGAAGAGGATTGGTGCGACGGCGACTGCCTGACCTGCGACGGCTGCGACTGCGAGGATGACGATTACTGTGAGATCGTATGCCCCTCCTGCGGCGAGACCGTATGCTTTGATAGCGAGCTCGACCCCGAAAATCTCCTTTGCCCCGCATGCGGCGAAAAATTCGGCTGCATCGTTGAAGAGGACGATTACAAAACCATCTCCGAAGAAAAATAAGACAAGATAAAAAAGACCTTGGTTTGTTTTAAGAACCAAGGTCTTTTTTGTGTAAAATAAATGCAAAAAAACGTTATGAAATGATATACCGTATGTTATTACTCAACTCCGCACTCTTCACTCTGCACTCTTCACTCTGCACTCCCATGCCCCATCAACTTCTCAAACGCTTCCTTATCGGTGCGGTCCTCGGTGAGGGGGGAGATGGTGGTGTAGCCTGCCCAAATGGCGTCGGTGTCAACCGTCAGGTCGAGCTCCTCGTTGCGAATGGGATCGCCTACCTGAATGTAATAATCGCCCTCGCGCTTCTCAAATGCATCCGAGTAGAACATTCCGCCCTGACGGGTGATGCAGATGCCCTCGGCATCGTTTGCGAGATTGACGTTGTAGAGTCTGCCGCATTCCCACAGTCCGTTTTCGTCCATAAACTCAAAAACACCGTCAAGCTGGGGGATCACGTCCTCGGCTTTCGCCTCGTAATGCATCGAGAGCGCCACTGCGGGAACGCCCAGACGTGCTGCCTCAAAAATGGCGCCAACGGTGCCCGAGTAGGCGATGTCATGACCAAGGTTATAGCCTTTGTTGATGCCCGAGATGACAAGGTCATACTCTTTTTGCAGACCCGTAATGCCAAAGCGAACGCAATCGGCGGGGGGGGAATCCATTGCCCAAGCCTCAACGTCGCCAAGTCTGGGGGTGCGCTTGATCTCGATCTCGCGGAAGAAGTCAATGGCTTGGCTCTTGCCGCTCTGTTCAATTTTGGGGGCAACAACAGTCACCTCGCCAAGTCCCTTTGCCCACTCTACCAAGTGGGGCAGGGCAGGAGCGGCAATGCCGTCGTCATTCGTGATTAAAATTCTCATAGCCATCCCTCGTTGTTTTCTTTGTAGTCTTTCAGTCGCTCGTCTGCTTGCGCAAGCAGGACCTTTACGTCGCGCTTGTTGTGCAGGGTTGCACCTGCGGCGCAATCGTGTCCGCCGCCGCCCCAAGCCTCGGCAAGGGTGTTGCAGGTCACAAAACGAGAGCGCAAACGCACGCGGATCTCATCTCCCTCGCCCTCAATAAAGGCGATCCAGATCAGGCTGTCCTTAATGGAATCCATAAAAGAGACGGATGCGCTGGCTTCTTCCATCGAAAGCCCGAATTTTTTCTGCATTTTGTGATCGATATAAAGATAAGCCACGCCGTTTTCGGTCATCTTGATTCTGCTGAGCATATAACCGTGGAAGCGCAGGTTCTTGTAGTCCTTCATATAAAGGTGAGCATAGATGCGGTCAACGTCCACGCCAAGGTCAAGCAGCATACCCGCATAGCGCATGGTGTCGCCCGATACCGAGCGGAAACGGAAGCGACCCGAGTCGGTGACCATACCCGTGTAGATGTAGGTTGCCGCCTCTTTGTTGATCTTGAGCTCGTCGCGGAAGGTGTAATAGAATTCTGCGATCATCTCGCAAGAGGAGGACTTTTCTTCCTCTACCCAAGAGATCTCGGTGTAGGGACGGTTGTCGATGTGGTGGTCGATGCGAACCACCTCGCGGCAGAGCGCGTATTTGGGGTTGGAGATGCGGTCGCTGGTTGCAGTATCAATAACGATGCCGAGCGCGGTGGCATAGTAATCGTCGCTCACAGGGGCATCCTCGTCGCCAAGGAACGCCACGTAGTCCGAATAGTCGGCGTTGAGGAGCAGGATCTCCTTTTCGGGGTAGGTCAGGCGCAAGATCTCGCGCAAGCCCTTGGTCGAACCAACGGCATCGCCGTCGGGGCGCTTGTGGCGAAAGATGATAATACGGTCGTATTCCTTGATCTTATCCAGAATACGTCTCATGTTTTCAATATTCATTGTTTGTTGCCTCCAATCTGTTTGAGGTCCTCGAGCAGTGCCATCGCCTCGTCGCGATCCTTCAGGGTTGCGCCGCTTGCCTTGGCATGTCCGCCGCCGCCGTACTTTTTGGCAACGGGATTGATGTTGTGCATGCTGGAGCGGATCTCGCAAAGTACGCCCTCGTCGGTTTCGGTAAAGTTGACCCAAATGTCAATGCCGCGAATCTCGCCCATGACGTTGACCATACCGCGCGAGAGGGTAAAGTTGTCGGCACCGTAGGATGCGGCTTCCTCTTTGGTGGTGTAGATGTACGCCACGTTGCAATCGGTCAACTGAATTTTGAGCACGTAACGCGCGCGCAGTTGAATAAAGGAAAAGTCGTCGGCATACAGATTGCGGTAGATGTCGTCGGTGCGGAAGCCCTGCTCCATCAAAAATGCCGCACAGCGGAAGGTCTGGGGAGTGACGGAGTCGTAGCGGAAGCGTCCCGAGTCGGTGATCATACCCGTGTAAATTGCCTTTGCGGCATCCGAGGGGACGGTCAAGCCGCACTCCATTGCAAAAGCGGCAATCAGTCCGCAGCAGCTCTCATAAGAGGTGTCGGTCACCTCAATCTCGGCGATCTCCTCGCAAAAGATGTGGTGGTCGATGCGCACGGTCTTGGCGGCAAGCTTGTAGCGCTCGTCGCAAATGAGGGCGGCGGCAGAGGTATCCAGAATGATAGCCAGCGCACCCGCATAGAGCTCGTCCGCCACTTCGTCGGGGGCAAAGCCCATAAAGGCGTAACGAGCCGAGGTGTCGCCCACCGAGAGGATCTCCTTCTTTGGGAAGTTTGCCTTCAGAATGCCCGCAAGGCCAAGCTGACTGCCCAGCGCGTCGCCGTCGGGGGTTTTGTGTCTGTGAATGATAATGCGATCATACTCGCGAATTGCCGCAATGACGGATTCAAACATTTTTGATTTCTCTCTTTCTCGAATCTTCGTTAAAATAGTCCTTGTACTTGACCTGTAAGGGGCTGTCGGGGAAAAGATATTTGTGCAGAGCGATAAAGTAATCGTCTGTCATGCTGGCAATGTAGTCCACAACGATCTGGTTGGGCTCGGTTGCCTCATAGGGGACGTTCCGCTTGTAATAGGTGCGGTTGACGACGTTGATGTGGTGACGCCAGATGGGGGAGTATTTGTTTTCTTGCTTCAGATCCTCCAGCAGCTGCTCATAAATCTCCTTCATCATCGGCTTAACCGAGGTGTCCAGGTTGGAAAGGGATGCCGCATTGTTGTAAATGATGCGGTAGTTCTCTTTTCTTGCCTTTTGCAAAGCCTTAAAATGTCTTTCATCCAGCTTGATATAGGGCTTGCCATAGCTGTTCTCAATGACGTTGACGCAAAGGTTGTTGATGATCTCAGCGTTGATCGAGCCAATGTCATCGTCCATAAACACGCTCTCGTCTGCCACCTTGGTGCGAATAGCATCCTGACGGTCCTTGCCAAGGTAGGAAATGATGTCCGAAAGACGGACCACACAGCCCTCAAGGGTGTCGGGCATAATGGACTTAGCATAGGCAAGATCGGTGTAGCAACGCTCCATACAGCGGTCAAACTCCTCAAAGCTCGTCATGGGGTGGGGGAGATACTCCTCGCATTCGATCTCACCGTTGTGCGTAGCAATACCGTTCAGAGTCTGCAGACTGATGTTGAGCGGATAGACGTTGTCCAGCACGCGAACCGATTGCAGATTGTGGAAGAAATAACGCCCCGTGTGATTGTGGTAAAGCTCGCAAAGGTAGGTCTCACCCGTGTGCGCAAAGGGCGGGTGCCCGATGTCGTGCCCAAGGGCGATCGCCTCGATCAGGTCGAGGTTGAGGTGCAGAGCGGCACCGATGGTGCGCGCGATGCGGGAGACGAGCTGAACGTGCAGACTGCGGCGGGTAATGTCGTCGTTTTTGTAAAGCGAGAACACCTGCGTTTTGTCGGTGTAGCGATTGTAAAAGGGGCAGTGCAGGATCTTATCGATATCGTGAACAAAGGTCGGGCGCCAAATGGTGGCAACGTCTTTTGCCAGATCGTTTCGTCTGAGAACTTGCCCGTCATCAAAAGCCATAGGCGACACAAAACCGCCCTGTCTTGCCTTTTTAATTTCTTCTTCAATTTCGCGGGAAAGAACTTCAAATTTTGGCATAATGCTACCTCCTTTTTAAAAAATGTAGGTTTCCCCGAGGGAGCGGGGTAACATAATATTATATCATATTTCCTCTTTCTTGTAAAGAGATTTTAAAAGAAAAGAAGAAGAATTTTATGGATAGTCCAAGAGGAGCGAAAAAAACGGCTCCAAAAGTGGCAAAAACGGGATGAAAAAAGAAATGCAAAAAAAAATAAAAAAATTTGAAAAAAGGGGTTGACAAACCAAAAACCTTGTGATATAATATACAAGTCGCTGGCAAGCGTATGGGAGCATAGCTCAGCTGGGAGAGCATCTGCCTTACAAGCAGGAGGTCATAGGTTCGAGCCCTATTGTTCCCACCATAGTGGCCCGGTAGCTCAGTTGGTTAGAGCGCCAGCCTGTCACGCTGGAGGTCGTGGGTTCGAGCCCCATCCGGGTCGCCACTATACAAACAGCCCTTGCCTTTTGCCTCTGTAGCTCAGTTGGTAGAGCAGGGGACTGAAAATCCCCGTGTCGTTGGTTCGATTCCGACCGGAGGCACCATTTCCGCGGATTTAGCTCATTTGGTAGAGCGCCACCTTGCCAAGGTGGAGGTGGCGGGTTCGAG
>JAZNYU010000157.1:0-6797 GCA_045594605.1 Eubacteriales bacterium | reverse complement strand
ACATTGAAGAATATGAGGTTTTTAGCTATGACAAAAAGTTCTTTTGCGGTCCTGAACTCCGCCCAACAGAAAATATTAGAGGGTGATGAATCCACCGCTCTCTCCTTTTATGCGCGCGCTCACGCAGACAACATTCCCGCTGCCGCAGTTGATCTTCATAAAGTAACAAAAGGATATATGCTCCTCGCCATGGGAGAATACTCTCCCGTTCAGTTTTTTGAGGCACTCAAAACGCTAAAAATTGCTGCCGCATCCAGCGAAGCTGCCAAGGCTGAATACGTGATTGCTTTAGGGGCGCTGCTGAATATTCACGAACTTTTTTTGCGCGATATTGCCATTCATTATTTTTGCGATATATCTGTCTCTTCTTGGGGATCTCCTTATGCAAAGAGCTTGGATGCGCTTCAACACTATCTCTATTTTAAGATGGACGAGATCACCGAAAAAGATTGCTATGAGATCAAGCGTTATCTGCCCGACGGAAACCTCAAAAAACTGCGCCGCGACCTCAAAAAGATCACTGCATATTGCTTAAACATGCTCCTGATGTACGTTGGCATTAAGAGCACCCAATACACAGGCAAAACCTATCATGCAACCACAATGGACTTTGGTGACTATTATTTGACCGAGGTGAAGGCGCGCGACAACTACTCCAGCAATGCAAGCGTTATGACTCGCATGCACTTTATTCAAAAAGAAGCATACTACGATGATTATCTGCAAAGATTTAATGAAATTTGCGATGAGATAAAATTCTCTTGCCAAACTGAATTGCGTAAAGAAGTTACCCGCTTGGTAGATCGCAAGCCCTCGGGACAACCTGATGAAAAGGACTTCTTTAAATATGCGAAACGCATGGAAAAAGAAGACCTCGAACAGCTCTCCTACTTCTCTCTCTTTGGTCGCCTCAACCCATTCTATTTTATGATCAAGCCCATCCTCAAAATCTGTCTGGGAGCCGGTGAGGTTGGAAGCTTTGAGTTGGACAATCCCTTTAATCGCAAGCGTTGGTTGGGTGTTTGCAATATGATTGCATGGGCAAATAACTGGAGCATAGAAATGGTGCGCGTTCTTATGTTTATTGCGAGCTGCTGCTGTGTTGGCGTGTTCGCTTATATTGGACTGTTCATTTCTATGAAAGCCGGAACTTACCTCCCGAACCTTAGTGTAACAAAACACTGATATAAAACGAAGAAACCCGTCGATCTTTTCGACGGGTTTCAACCTTTTTAAGTGTGTTTCAAGTTTAACTAAACTCGAATTATCTTTTGGGTGCGGTTTTTGTTCTGCGCGAACCACGCCGCCCCTTAATCGAAGAATTCGTCTTCTTGACGAGGATCACTCTCCTCGTCAGAGGGGAAGGTCACGGTCGTTTCGGCAGGCTTTTCGGGGGTGGTCTCCTCAGGGGGAGTCGTTCCCGTGTCTGTCGGAGTGGTTACCGTGGGAGTGGTTTGGTTGTTGTCGGGTTGCGTATTTTGAGGCTCTTCCTCATCCTTGCACGCAACAAGGGAAACCAACGCCATCAAAAGGCACACCGCCAAAACGATGCTGATGTATTTTTTGAAATTTGCTTTCATAACGATCATTCTCCTTTTTGGGTTTTGTATCCACGCTTATTGCGCGTCAAGGGTGTTGGCGTAAGCCAGAATGGCTTGCCAGGTCTCTCCTGCAAAGATCTCTTGCATCTGTGCGGCGTAGTCGGACGCAAGGTTGAGATACAGCGGAATTTGAGCAAGGTTTGCATCAACGGTGATCTTCTCACCCGCGGAAACGATGGTCTCGCCTGTGTTCAGATCCAGCCACTCACCCGCGGGCAAATAAACCTCGCGCGTGATGGTGGATGCGTAATCAAGCGACATCTTGCCATCCTCCCACTTGGTCTGGCAGTCCAAAATGGGAGCTACCAGAAGTGCATCGCCGTACATAAACTGATCGTCAACGTTGACCACGTTCGTATCGTTTTGATATTCGAGGATCATGTGACGGATCATCGGCATGCCCGTATCACAAGCGATCTTGGACAGCTCCTGCAGGTAGCCTGCAAGCTCCTCGTGCAGAGCCGCGTAGAGCGCTGCGATGGTTTGCGCTTCCTCGGTCATGTGATAAACGTGACGAACGTATCCGTGCGTTTGGATCATGTTGCCAAAGGTGGTGAACTGCAGTCCGCGTACAAAAATCTCGGACTCGTATTCCTCGGCGGCGCGTTGATCCTTGAGATAGAAGTAACGCTGTCCATCGACGATGGGCTGCAGCTGTCCTCCATAGTAGTGGTAAGCACTTCCGGAATATGCATATCCTGCCATATCGTAGGTCATAAAGGGAATGCCCGAGATGCCCGAGTTGATAACGGCTGCGAGCTGCGTGGAAAGGTTGCGGAAGACACGGGATTGGTCGCCTGCCCACAGATAGGGGTTGCGTTGCGCGCCAATGCCGCCGCCGCGGGTGATGAGAACAAAGCCGGTATCCCCGTCTCTTTGTGCTGCCTTCTCTTCCATTGCCTTGTAGAACATAGAAACAAAGTAAGAGGGATATGCGTGGTGGACCTCGGTGTTCTCAAACATAGAGGGATCGTGCCAGTTGTATTCCAGATAACCGGACGTTGGCTGCTTGTTGATATAGATCTTTTCGTAATAGCCCTCGTTGGGAACCGATTCGCAGAAGTCGATCTTGATGCCGTCAATGCCAAGCGCCATCATCTCTTTCCAAACGGTATCCACGTACCATTTCATGGCGTCGGGGTTGGTAATATCCAAATAGACCTGCGAGCCGTCACTTGTGGTGTCGGGATTGTCGGTTCGGTCGCTCTTGGGAATGTTGGTCACGTTTTCGGCAATCAGCTTATCGGTCTTCTCTCCGGTAGTGGTGTCGTACTCCCAGAGGTTGATGGAAAGCTTATATTCGGTCTTGTAGTTCTTACCCATGCTGGCGCCAATAACGTAGCCCAAAGAGGTATATACCAAGGTTTTGATATTTTTGCTATCCAGATACTCAATATAATTTTTGAGATTTACCCATTGGGTGGTGTCGGTGGCGATATTATACCATTGAGCGCCCTCCAAGATAACGCCGGTAGGTCTCATGCCCGCTTCGATCAGGCTTTCTACAATGTAGATGGTGCCTGCACCGCCGGGGCCGCCGCGTGTGCCTACGCGCAAAAAGTAACTTTCGCCCGTAACACCGTTGTAGTTAAAGTCCTCGGTCTCGTCCTCAATGATGTAGTGGTAATAGCTACCGCCGGCTGTGACGGATTTTTTGTGGCAGAGTGCATCGGGGTTATCCTTAAGCGTTACCTTGGTGGGGTCGTCGTAGTAGCATTCCTCTTTGTTGGGCAGGTCTGCGTAGCTGTAATAGTAAACGCCGCTCTCGGTTTCGCTCTTAAAATAGGTCTCGCCCTTTTTGCCGTTGTTGTTTTTATCCTCGTTCCAGTTTTCCTGAATGTAGGTGTAATACGTGATCTTGCCATCCTTGCTTTGAATAACGGCGTTTTTGGCAAGCTTTTTTGCTGCCTCCGCAGTCAGAGGAAGGTGAGGCGTGTAGGTGTAGTTTTCGGGATTGGAGAGCTCCTCAAACCAAAAAACACCGTCGGAGTTACCGGTGGTACCCGTAAGACTGTTAAAGTCGGGTGCGTAGCGGCAAACCAGATAGCCCTGTGCCCACTCCTCGGGCAGAGACGCATGCCCCGTCAGATCGGTGTACGCCTGCAGGACGTCGGCAATGTTGCCCGTGGCATAAAAGTAACAGTCCAGAATCTCGGTGCCGATGGTCAGCTTCCAGTTTCCCGCATATCCCATCGTCGGGAACTCAATGCTCATAGGGTCGTATTTGTTGACAAACATACCGCCGCCGCGAGAGGTACTGAAGAGCGGAACGGCAACGTAGGTACCCGATGCATCGTAAGCATCGGAGATGTAAAGGCTGACATTATGTCCTCTTCTGTTGGAGTCGCCAAAGCTTTCACCGCCGCCGTAAACGGCATCGGATGTATTCATATGACCTGTCAGAACGATCTCGCCCTTGGAGTTGAGCGACATACCGTTGACGTTGAAGAGCGTACCGAGCTCCGCATTGTTAAAGCTGATGCTCAATTGGTTGCAAGAGAGAGAAACAGACGATTCGGTTCCCTTGGCAAAGATCATAATGCCGCCGGTGGGAACGTCCTCGGTGTATACGATGTTCAGAGGCGTTTCAACATCATGGAAGCCCTCGTCCATATACATGGCGAGCGACTGACCTGCGCCGATATCCTTGAAGTGGTTGTAGCTCTTGGTGTTGGTCTGCAATCTCCAACCGTTGGCGCCGTTGTAGGTGATACGGTTGTAGAAGATCTGACCTTCCTTGTTAACGTAGGTAAAGTATGCCTGACTGCGCGTGTAGCGGAAATCGGTAACGGCGGTTTCGCCAACGCCCACGGTTTGGAGCTTGGTGTTGGCAAGATCCTCGATCATTGCGCGCTCATCTGCGGTCCAGGTGTCCTTGACCAGTTCTGCCTCGGCAACCTCGGCAAGATTGGCGGAATACTTTTGAACAAGATCCATGTCGGCGTTATCGTAGCTGTAAATGATAAAGGATTTACCGTCCATCAAAGAGAGCTGAATGTAACCGATGGCGGCAAAATTGCGCGTGCGGTTTTCCAGCTTGATGTTCACGATGGATGCCACAAACTGCTCGTCGTAACCCTCGGCAAGCGTTTTATCACCGTCGTAAAAGACCTCGGTGTTTGCCTTGATATTCAGGTAGGGAGTCTTGTGATCCAGAAGATCGAGTGCCTCGGTGCTGAACTCGCCCGCCTCCCTGACGTACTCAACGGGAGCGATCAGGGTGCCAAGAGAGACGGTCTTGATTCTTCTTTGCTTGCAGAACGCCTTGAGCGCTGCATATTTTTCGAGATTGATGTTGGTGGCAAAGCGGATGCCGCCGCTGTTTTCCAGATTGACGGTTGCCGTCTCGCTGGGGGCAATGAGATCCTCTGTCAGTGCGGGATCCATATTCCCAATGGTGCCGCTGGTGGTCGCCGCCAGAATGGGGCCTGCAGCAACACTCAACATGGGGATGAGCATGGCAATGGTCAAAAGCCACAAAAGCGCTCTCCTAAAACTTTTTTTCATAACAATAGCCTCCGAAAAATGAAAATTGCGATCCCGATCTCTCGGGACAAGATCTTATTGCTTTCTGCGTGACTCGGGAACACTGATTTTGAAGAGCTCCTCGGTTGCCAGTCTCGCTTTGGCTACGGGCGTATTTCCTTTGATGAAGCAATAATAGAGACAGTCGCGGTTGCCAATGGAAATAATGTCGCCGCGCTCGTAGAAATAATAGTCGGAATTGACGGTGTAGGATGCGCGCGGCTTTTGTGCGTATTCCAGCTTACCGTCACATCCCGTGAGCAAAAATCCGTCTTTGGTGTGGGAAAGATGACCGTCGCCCACCAGATAGATCGCCTTGTGGTTGACAAGCATACCGATCTCAACGTCGGCTTCGAGTGCGTAAGTGCCCTCCTTGATCTCGCGGCGCACACATTCGCGCTCCCAATCAAACCAGTCGGGGATGTGCGAGATCTCGGTCTCTCCCTCGACGGCTTGCATCTCGCCAAGCTCGGTCATGTGCCAGACCTTGCCGCAGGCGTGACAGGTCAGGTGCTCGCCCTCGCCGCGCATCTTGCCCTCGCTTTGGCAATGCGGACATTTGTAAAGCAGACGCTCCAGACCGTTTGCACGGTAGGGCTCGGTGATGCGGATATCGTTTTCCTTTTGCCACTTAAAGTGGTCAAAGGTAAAGGCTTCGTCCAAAATGGCATCAAGCTCCTCAACACTCTTGTCGCGAATCTCTTCGGGAGTGAGCAAACACGTGACCTCGGCGCGCACGGGCACCTTGCGGTTTTTGAGCTCGTTATAAAGAGGGGTGCGCAAAAATGCACCGTCGACGTGCACCGAAAGAACAGGCACCTTGAGCAGCTTGAGCAGTCCGCCCATCTTGCGCGGCAGGATGGTTGCACGGCCGTCAAGACTGTACCCTGCCTCGGGATACATCAGCACACTGGTCTTTTTCTTTTTGAGCATATAGTCGATGTCGCGTACCAGAGTCAGGTCGCTGACAAACTTTTGCGTGGGGATGCAGCCGATCTGCCTCATGAGCCAATCCTTGCCGACAAAGCCGTCGGACGTAGCAACGATGCCGTAGGGCATGGGATAAAAGATTGCCGAGGCGATCTCAAGATCCAAAAAGCAGGAGTGGTTCATCAAAATCAAGTAAGGTCCCTCCCCTGCTCTTTCCAAGTCCTTTTTGACGATGGAAAACTTGAGGGGGATGAGGTCCTTTGCCGAGAGAACGCGGATCAGGGTGCGGAAGAAAATGTTGGGACGCTTGGGTTTTTTGTGCGGGGCGCGGGGCATTGCAACGACCTCGTCGTAGCTCTTTTTCATAAATGCTGTTTTCATGTGCCGTCTCCCGTGGGTTTATATTTTTTATATACATTAGAATACCATATTTTTGGAACTTTGTCAATAAAAAGTTTCTCGCACGCCTCCCGTCGCCTGTCATCTTTTGAATGAGCGCGTCGCGTTCTTAACTTTTTTGTAAATAAATGCCTCTATCTATTGCCTTTTGGGACGCTATCCTATAAAATAAAAGCAAATTGAACTTGTAAAGGAGCACGTATGAAACGCTTTTTTTCTTTTTTGCTGATCGTAGCACTCCTCGCCTCCTGCCTTTTGACGGGATGCAAAGAAAACGATCCCCCCGAGGACACGACTCCCGAGGCTAAGTCGGATCGTAGCCATGTCGTTCTGTGAGCCAAG
>JAZNYU010000156.1:0-4182 GCA_045594605.1 Eubacteriales bacterium | reverse complement strand
ACGGCATTGGCCCCAAAACGGCGGCTCGCGTGATTTTGGAGCTCAAGGACAAGCTGATGAAGGAAAACGGCTCGTTTGCAGGAGAGATGCCCGCATCGTTTATGCCCCCAAGTGCATCAACGTTGGTCTGATCATTTCCATCATTTCTCTCTGTCTCTTTATCCTTTTGATCATTCTCGATCACTTCTTCCACTTTGGCTGCAAGCGCCGCGACGATGTAGACTACGATGACGGTCTTGACAAGGATGAAGAGCTTGACACGATCGAAGATGAAGTTACCGTGGAAGAACCGATGGAAGACGGTGCTGCCTTGATTTGGATAAAATCGGTTTGGGCAAATCTCAAGATTATTTTCATTCCGCCCAAGCGCGAAAAGACCGAGCAACAACACTCCAAAAAGAAAAAGAAGTAATTCCCCACCAAAACGAGCGAAAGGAACGCAGTTTTATGTTTTACTATCTGAGCGGAAAGCTCACACTACTCAAAAACGATCTCGCCGTCATTGACGTTGGCGGTGTTGGATACAAATTGACCATCAGCGGTACGACCTATGAGGCTATGCCTGCCAACCGCTCGGTCAAGGAGCCCCCCACAGTCAAGCTGTTCACCTATCTTGCCGTGCGTGAGGACGGATTGGAGCTCTTTGGCTTCTCAACCGAGACCGAGCTTGCCACCTTTAAGCTGCTCATCACCGTTTCAGGCGTTGGCCCCAAGGCAGCTATGGCGATCCTCTCGCATCTCACCCCCGAAAAGTTTGCACTTGCGGTTTGCACCGATGACAAAAAGACCATCTCCAAAGCCAACGGCATTGGCCCCAAAACGGCGGCTCGCGTGATTTTGGAGCTCAAGGACAAGCTGATGAAGGAAAACGGCTCGTTTGCAGGAGAGATGCCCGCATCGTTTGCGGCAGCTGCTTCTCCCGTCAAGAACAACAAGCTTGCCGAGGCAACCGACGCCCTGATGGTGCTTGGCTACTCCCGCGCCGAGGCAATGGCTGCCATGAAGGATATGGACATTGCCAAAATGGAGCTTGAGGAGATCATTCGCCTCTCGCTCAAACGACTGATGTAATTTCAACTTCAGAAAGGACACAATATGGATACCAACGAATTCGATTTTGAAAACCGAATTATGAATACCGCCTACTCGGCTGCCGACTCTGACGTAGAGTATTCCCTGCGCCCCAAAACGCTGGATGAATACGTCGGTCAGGAAAAGGTCAAGGAAAACCTCAAGGTTTATATCGAGGCGGCAAAAAAGCGCGGCGATCCTCTGGACCACGTGCTGCTCTACGGCCCTCCCGGTCTTGGTAAAACCACGCTCTCTAACATTATTGCATCCGAAATGGGTGTGAATATTCGCGTCACATCCGGTCCTGCGATTGAAAAGCAAGGCGATCTTGCTGCAATTCTTACTAATCTGAACGAGGGCGACGTGCTCTTTATTGACGAGATCCACCGTCTTTCCCGCAGTGTAGAGGAGATTCTCTACCCCGCAATGGAAGACTATGCTCTCGATATCATTATCGGCAAGGGTCCCTCGGCAAGAAGCATTCGCATTGACCTGCCCCGCTTTACCCTCATTGGTGCGACCACGAGAGCCGGACAAATGACCACTCCCCTGCGCGACCGTTTTGGTGTCATTCTCAAATTGGAGCTTTACACGCCCGAGGAGCTGGCAACCATCGTGCGCCGCAATGCGGGCATCCTTGAAATGGATATCACCGACGATGGTGCAATTGAGATCGCAAGCCGTTCCCGCGGTACTCCCCGTATTGCAAACCGTCTGCTCAAGCGCGTGCGCGACTTCGCGCAGATCAAGGGCGACGGTCACATTGACAAAGAGATTGCCAACTACGCCCTGACGCGTCTTGAGATCGACCAGCTCGGTCTTGATAATGTTGACAGACGGATGCTGGAAACGATCATTAAGTTCTACAACGGCGGCCCTGTTGGTCTTGAAACGCTTGCGGCAACGGTTGGCGAAGAAGCCATCACGCTAGAGGATATGTACGAGCCATATCTGATGCAGATCGGGTTCCTCTCCCGTACCCCTCGCGGCAGATGTGTCACACATTTGGCGTACTCGCATCTTGGCATGCAGCTCCCAACCGAGCAGATAAAGATGTTTGGCGAGGAATAAAGGTATGAAGGTCCTGTTTTTGTTCGGCAACGCAGCCGTTGGAAAAATGACGGTTGGGCAAGAACTGATGAAGATAACAGATTTGCGCCTTTGCCACAACCACATGACGATAGAGCCTGTGCTTGAAATATTCGGAAAATTTGATACAAATGTGATCCTGCGCTTGCGTGACGTTATTTACGAGGAGTTTGCTAAGAGTGACAATTACGGCATTATTCTCACCTTTATGTGGGCGTTTGATATGCAAGAGGATTGGAACTATTTTGCACACATTCGCGAAATTTTTGCAGCACAGGGCGCGGAATTCTACTACGTGGAATTGGTTGCCTCGCGCGAGGTAAGGCTTGCGCGAAACGTGACCGAAAACCGACTTGCCAACAAAGCTTCCAAGCGAGACATTGAAGCCTCGAACAATCGCCTGATAAACGACGATGAAAAGCACCGCTTTGAAAGCTATGAGGGTGAGATTCCCTATGAGAATTACATCAAGATCGACAACACGAACCTCGCTCCCGACGTGGTAGCGAAGATGATTAAGGAGAGATTTTTGCTTTGATGGAAAAAGATTCTATTCGCAAAGAGCTACAATGCAAAATTTATCCTCTTCATTCCCTTTCCCCTTACAAATACGTTGTCATTTGCTCTTCATACCAAGGAAAATGGATCCTTTCCAAGCACAGGGAGCGCGACACTTTGGAAACGCAAGGCGGTCACATTGAAAACGGCGAAACGCCATTAGAATGTGCCAAGCGCGAATTGTTTGAAGAAAGCGGAATTTGTGATGCCGACATCTACCCCGTTTGCGATTATGTTGGATACAATTCCAAAAGCTCTTCAAATGGCGTTGTTTTCCTTGCGGTCGTGCATTCGCTTGGGCATCTTCCCGAGAGTGAAATGGATGATATTCGTATATTTGATACGCTCCCCAAAAATCTTACTTATCCGCTAACCTCACCCGTTTTATATAGTGAAGCTGAAAAGCTATTGAAAAAATTATCGAAATAAAAAGAAGCGAAAACCGTGTGCACGGTTTTCGCTTCTTTTTATTTATTATACATCGTTTCTGCAAACGTCCTCGTAGGTTTCGCGCTTGACGGCAATATAGCTTTCGCCATTCTTGAGCATTACCACAGGGGGACGCGGAATGCGATTATAGTTGGATGACATTGCATAATTATATGCTCCCGTTGTCAAGACCGCCAAAACGTCACCGCGCGCGGTGTTTTGGGGGAGTGTGACGTTCTCTTGCAGGATGTCTCCGCTCTCGCAGCAACGCCCTACCACCGAGCATTTAAAGGGTGTAGTCTCGTCATTCGCGCGGTTTGCAAGCAGAACTGTGTAGGAAGAACGGTAAAGCGCGTAGCGCGGATTGTCGGTCATGCCGCCATCCACCGATACGTAGTTTTTGTATCCCGGAATTTGCTTGACTGTTCCCACCGTATAGAGTGTCATACCCGCATCGGCAACGATGCTGCGACCCGGCTCGAGACGAATGGCAGGCATGGGATAGTCAAGTGCCTTGCATTGCGCCTTGACTGCCCCTGCAACCTCTTTGATATTGGCGGCAATGTCGATTTCGGGATCGTTTTCGGTATAGCGCACGCCGTATCCGCCGCCGAGGTCAAGTTCGTCTATGATGAAGTCGTATTTTTCGCGCATTTGGTTGGCAAAATCCAGCATGATTGCCGCCGCACGCAAAAAGGTATCGGAATCAAACACCTGCGAGCCGATGTGGCAATGGTAGCCCGAGAGCTTAATGTGCTTTTGCGCAAGCGCGTATGCGGTCATTTCGTCGGCTTGTCCCGTTTCAATGGCAGAGCCGAATTTGGAGTCGACCTTGCCCGTGTTGACTGCCGCATAGGTATGGGTATCAATACCGGGTGTAAGGCGAAGCAAAATCTTTTGTGTGATGCCGCGCTTGGATGCAAAATATTCGATGGCATCAAGCTCCTCGCGGTTATCGACTACAAAGTAGCCAATGCCGTTCTCCATTGCGTAGTCAATATCGGCATCTGTTTTATTGTTGCTATGGAAGTATGC
>JAZNYU010000155.1:0-7866 GCA_045594605.1 Eubacteriales bacterium | reverse complement strand
GTGCCCGAGACTCTCCGCGATAAGGTCATTGTTACCCTTGACATTTCCGCAATGATCGCGGGGGCAAAATACCGCGGCGAATTTGAAGAACGCATGAAGAACGTCATGGAGGAGGTACGGAAAAATCCCCGTATCATCCTGTTCATCGACGAAATCCACACCATCATCGGTGCCGGCGGTGCTGAAGGTGCTGTGGATGCCGCAAACATCATCAAGCCTGCCCTGGCGCGCGGTGAATTGCAGGTGATCGGCGCTACCACTACCCCCGAATACCGCCGCCACATCGAAAAGGATGCGGCACTTGAGCGGCGTTTTCAAGCCGTAAACGTGGGAGAGCCCTCCCGTGAGGATGCTTTGGCGATCCTTTTTGGATTACGAGAACGCTACGAGGCGCATCATAAGCTCAAAATATCGGATGAGGCACTTCGTGCGGCGGTAGAGCTTTCCATCCGCTATATCGCCGACCGCTATCTACCCGACAAAGCCATTGACCTTGTTGACGAGGCGGCATCGCGCCTGCGCATTCGCGCACACACCTCTCCAGAGGGGATCAAAGCCAAGGAAGAAGAGCTCAAATCGGTCTCAAGAGACAAAGAAACGGCAATCCTTTCGCAGGAATTTGAGTCAGCCGCCGCCCTGCGGGACCGCGAGCAAGCGCTGAAAAAAGAGATCGAAGAGGAAAAGCTGCAATGGCGTTCTGCAGAGGATGCCAAAGAGCTTTGCGTGAGTGAGGCGGACATTGCCGAGGTCGTTACGCAATGGACGGGCATCCCTGTACACAATCTTTTGAGTGAGGAAGAAGATCGACTGCTCCACCTGGAAGAACGTTTAAAAGCCCGTGTCATCGGTCAGTCGGACGCGATCGGTGCGGTTGCAAAGGCAATTCGGCGCGGTCGTATTGGGCTAAAGGACCCACGCCGCCCCATTGGTTCCTTTATTTTTATGGGACCCACGGGCATTGGCAAAACCGAGCTTGCACGCGCGCTTGCTTACGTAATGTTCGGGAGTGAGAGCGCGATGATCCGCCTTGATATGTCGGAATATATGGAAAAGCACAGTGTTTCCAAGCTCATCGGCTCTCCCCCGGGCTACGTTGGCTTTGACGAGGGCGGACAACTGACCGAAAAGATCCGCCGCAAGCCCTATTCGGTGGTACTCTTTGACGAGATCGAAAAGGCACACCCCGACGTGTTCAACATCCTTTTGCAGGTGCTTGAGGATGGGCATTTGACCGACTCACAAGGACGACGGGTGGATTTCAAAAACACGGTCATCATTCTGACTTCAAACGTAGGAGCATCCGATCTTTCTGCCGGCAAAACGCTTGGATTTGTCTCTGACTCTGCCGAGAATGAGAAGACCGAGCGCCGCGAACGGATGATGCGTGCCTTACGCTCCACCTTCCGCCCCGAGTTTCTCAACCGTGTGGACGAGGTGGTTATCTTCAACAGTCTTTCTAAAGAAGATATCACCGAGATCGCACGCCTGATGCTTGGCGACGTGGTGGAAAGGTGTCGCGAGATCGGTATTTCCCTTTCCTTCTCCCCTTCGGTGGCAGAGCTGCTTGCCGCCAAGGGCTTTGACGAGAGCTGGGGAGCGCGCCCCTTGCGCCGAACGGTGATGCGGCTTGTGGAAGATAGGCTTTCCACCGATCTTTTAGAGAGCAAATTCACCAAAGGCGACAGCGTAGAAGCCAATGTAACCGATGGCGAGATCGTATTTGAAAAGAAGTAGAGATAAAGGACAGAGATTTTTGGTCTCTGTCCTTAATTTTTTTCCAAAAAATCCACACAAGCGGCTAATTATATGTTATAATATAATTAACTATACATTTTAGGAGGTGCGTGATGAAAAGAAAGTCCAAAAAGCTTGTGCCGGCTCTTGTTTGCATACTGCTTGTTGCTTGTCTGATTGGCGGTGTTGTTCTCGTTGTCAGCGGAAACACACGCTACTTTGAGGGCGAAGCAGAGGCTTACTATCAGTCTCTTCTTTCCCAAGGCTTTCCCGAAGAATATGCGCGCCCCTTGACAGAATTGCACCTGCTCCACCCCGAATGGAGCTTTACTCCCCTGCTGATTACCGAGGGCAATCCCCTTTACCGTTGGGATTACGTCATTGATCAGGAAACAAAGGATGCCGAAACCAATTTGATCTCGGGCAATGACGATTACCGCGCTTACCGTCATGCAACCAATCAAGAAACCTATGACTCGGGATACTATCAGGCATCGGTTGCGGCTGTCAAATACTTTATGGATCCACGCAACTTTTTGAATGAAACCGACATTTTTCAGTTCTATGATCTTTCTGCCGCTCACAGCGTGGGCATTGAAGAGGTCGAGGCGGTTCTTATTGGTACGTTTATGGAGAATGCCACCTTGGAGAACGGCAAGACCTTTGCCGAATACTTCCTTGAGGTAGGACAGGCACTTGACGTCAATCCCGTTTATCTTGCCGTAAAGGCTCGTCAGGAACAAGGCGGCGAGGGCGTCTCCCCCGTTCTTGGTGGCGAGTGTGGCACGCTCCTTGCCGAGTATTATGAGGACGGCACGCAAATCTCCGAGAATGGCAACAAGGTTCTCACGCCCAGCGAGGGGTACACGATTGAAGAGCTCAAATCCCTTGACGGCTACTACAATCTTTTTAACATCAAGGCAAGCGGAAACGGTCTTTTTGCCATTTATTACAACGCTATGAAGCGTGCGCAAAGCGGCACCGAGGATATGGCAGAAGCTTGGGGCTCCCCTGCTTGGGATACCCTTTGGAAGTCCCTCTGGGGCGGTACATATACCATTAAGACAAGCTTTATCGACCGCTATCAAAACACCATTTATTTACAAAAATTCAACGTAGACAGTCGCGCGGCTGACCGCAACTTCTGGGGTCAGTATATGCAAAACGTGGCAGGCGCGCTGACCGAATCCCGCACTCTGTTTGGTGCGTTTGCTTCATCGGGCGTTCTGGACGGCCCTTGCAGCTTCGTCATTCCCGTTTACGAAGGAATGCCGAATGGGGCTTGCGCCGATCCCGCAGGCGGACGTTGCTCCTATCTTGCCGCCGCTCCCAATAAATATGAAAGCGCTGCTTTCTTCTCAAGTCCCATTCTGCAAACGGGCAAAACCACTCTTTACGATACCTTGCGTGTGCACACCGATGATTCTATCCATCTGCGTGGCATTATGACACACTCCTACGGTGTGGTACGCGTGGAATATCGTTGGGACAGTGGCGAGTGGCAAACGCTTTGCGAGGGTGACAAGTTTGACGTCAAGCTCCCCCTCGAATTTGAGGTCGACACCTCGCACATCCTTACCCTGCGCACGATAGCAGGCTATGACCACACCGAGAGCTCCAAAAAGTCAAATTGGTCGGTTTTGTCGGCAGTCTTTTACGTCAACGTTGTGGAACGCCCAAAGATCAATATTGCAATTGAAAACAACGATAGCAAAACCGTGACACTCCATCGCGCGGGAATGGCGTTTACCCTGCCCACATGTGAGGAGAAAAACTTTGTTGGCTGGTACGGCTCGGACAATACCTTGATGCCCTCGGGCGGTGTGGTCTCTCCCGAGGCGGACGTTACCTATACCGCGCTTTATATGCGCTTTGAGCAAATGCGCGGCGCTTCCTTGGTCTTTCCCGAGGATGAAACCCATCTGCGCTTTTACGCCGCCGCAGAGGTGGCGCCCCTTGAAAAAATCGCCGCAACGGATGCAACCGTTTCCTTTTTTGCTACCGTTGTGCGTGAAGATGGCGCAGAAGAAACCACACCCGTAAGGCTCGGCGGAACCGCAGATGCCTTTGAGACTACATGGCGCACCCTTTCGGCTGATACAAAGACTTTGGATCAAAATTCTTATCAAAAGCAGTATTCTATGCGCTTTTGGGCGCTTTACACCTACTCGGACGGTAGTGTGCAAGCTTTTATGCCCGACGGCATATACTGTCAAAGAAGTGCGGCAGAGGTTGCAACCGCTGCCCTTGCGGATACGACAGTACAATATGACAATGACATTATCGAACACCTGATGCAGATCGTGTCCGAGACGAACACTTGAGAAAGGATACCTCTCCCCTATGAAAACTCTTGGCTACTATAACGGCAAAATTGACGAGCTGGACAAAATATGCGTGCCAATGCTTGACCGAGCAAGTTATTTTGGTGACGGCGTTTATGACGTGACGTTTTGCCGCAATTATAAGGTCTATCAGCTGCGTGAGCACGTTGAACGCATTTTTCAAAGTGCCGCTCTTATCAAAATCTTTCCCACCATCACCCCCGACGAGCTTTGTGCGCTTGTAGAGGAGCTTGTCAAAAAGCTGGACGACGGTGAGCTGTGGGTATATCTTCAGTTCTCCCGCGGAACCGATTTTCGCAATCACGCTTTCCCAGAGAGTGCAAAGCCCAATCTTTGGATCATGCTAAGACCTGCAAAGATCAAGGATACATACCGTCAATTGCGCGTGATCACTCGCAAGGACACCCGTGCCCTTCACTGCAACATCAAGTCTCTCAATCTTTTGCCCAGCGTTTTGGCTACCGAGGCTTGTGTGGAGGCAGGCGTGGATGAATGCATCCTCCATCGCGACGGGATTGTGACCGAGTGCGCGCACTCCAACGTTTCCATTCTGAAGAACGGAACGCTGATCACCCATCCCGCAAACGAGCTGATCCTGGCTGGTACGGGGCGTGCGCACTTGATTTTGGCTTGCCGCCACTTTGACATTCCCGTTTTGGAGCGTCCCTACACCTTGGAGGAGCTCATGGACGCGGATGAGGTCATCCTGACCTCGGCATCGGCGCTTTGCATGCGTATTATCGAGGTAGACGGCGCATCCGTTGGACAAAAAGCACCGCATACCCTTAAAGAACTGCAGGATTATCTTCTTGCCGATTTTATGGCAAAGACCGAAAAGTAAAATAAATTAAGCAAAGGAAGTATTCGTTTTGGCTAACGAAAAGAAAAACAAGCTATTTGGCTTTTTTGATTACAACCGAGATAACCGCCCCGATGCGGTTGAAGAGGACACCACACCAACCATAAAAAGATATTTCAAGCTCCTTGGCAGACGCTTTTGGAAGCTGGTGACCCTGAATTTGATGATGCTGCCGCTCATCGTACCCATCCTGATCTTCTTTTACATCTATATCTCTGCAAAGCAGGTCCCCGTTGCGGGTGAGGTTCTCTTTCCGCAGCTCCTCGGCGCAAATGCCATTGGCGCTTCGCCAACCTCCACACTCCTGTTCGATCTGTTTGGCGCACAGCAAAATATCCCCATGCTCACAACATGGTCCTACGTTGGTATGGGCATCTGCATCCTCTTTTTGGCAATTACCTTTGGTTGGCAGAACGTAGGCGCCGCTTACATCGTGCGCAATATGGTGCGCGGAGAGCCTGTGTTTATTTGGTCGGATTACTTTTACGCCATCAAGCGCAACCTCAAGCAAGGATTTCTTCTCGGACTGTTAGATGCCGTTATCATCTTTGTTCTCGGCTTTGACATCGCCTATTTTTGGGGACGTACGGGCACTTTTACGCTCGATTTCGGCTTTTTCGCCACGCTCGCGCTCGTCTTTGTCTATTTCTTGATGCGCTTTTACATCTATTTGATGCTTGTTACCTTTGATCTCTCCATCTTTAAGATCCTCAAAAATGCGCTCATCTTCTCTCTGCTTGGCTTCAAGCGCAACATTATGGGCGTTTTGGGCATTGTTATGATCACAGGCTTCCATGTCTTTCTCCTTCTCTTGCTCATCTCCACGCCCTTGAGCGGTCTGCCGATCATTCTCCCCTTCCTCTGGTATCTGGCAGCCGTTACCTTTACCTCGGCATACGCAGCATATCCTATTATTGACCGCTACATGATCGCGCCCTATACTTCAAACGAGGATGCCGATGAAGAAGGAACAACCGAAGAAGAAGAAGAAGAAGAAGAAAATACATAAAATATTAAAAAAATTTTCTATACCTGCGTAATGTATCTCTCAAAAATCCCGTTTATTATATTGAAGGATAAAAAAGGAGAGGAACTATGAAAAAAACAACTGCTATCTTGCTTTTACTCGCAACCCTTTTGTCGAGCGGACTCTTGACCGCTTGCGGACACAAGTGCACACTTGCCGACGGATGGAGAAATGATCCCACATCTCACTGGCATGCCTGCACCGATCCCGATTGCACCAAGCAGAGGGATCTTGCAAACCACACGTGGAATACAGGTGTGATCACAAAGCGCGCAACGCAAGAATCCCTTGGTGTAAAAACCTTTACTTGCACCGAATGTATGTATGAAAAAACACAAAGCGTGGCTTTTCAGGGCTTGAATGAAGAGGAATGGAACATGGCACTTGCCGCCGATCTGTTTATCAACTTCACCTGCACCGAAAGAACCGTTTTGAAAACAAGCGGAATGGAAGTCATCTCCACACTGGTCTATGAGTTTGAGTCCGGAAAAGGCAAAATAACCGAAACCATAGCCGGTGAAACGGAATCGACCACGATCCCTGCCGAGGATCTTTACGGATACCGCCAAGCCATTTGGATGTATTTGAGAATGATGACCGACTATCGGGACTATTACTACGAGGCGCGGAGCAAATCCTACAAGCTCAAGGGCGTGTTTACCGTTCCTACCTACGAGGTTCCGGTCGATAGCGCAGCCGTCAAATTTAAAAACGGCAGACTTTCGGAGATCACCTACACCTGCCGGGTAACCCTTGAGGAAAAAACCTATTATCTCACCTCTACTATCAACGTTACCGATTACGATACCACAAAAATCAGTTGAGATGCCACAAGGCTTTCAAAATAAAACAAAAACAAAAAAGGAGACCTAAAAATGAAAAAGCTTACATCTATTCTTTTACTTGCAACAATGCTGTTGGCTACCGTTGCCCTTTCGGCTTGCGGACACAAATGCACCCCTGCCGATGCCTGGACGACCGATGGCGTAGCACACTGGCACAAATGCACCGATGAATCCTGCACCGAGATCTTTGACAAAGCGAACCACGTTTGGAACGAGGGCGAAATTACCAAGGCTGCCACCCAGGAAATGGACGGTGTTAAGACCTTTACCTGCTCCGTTTGCAACGGCACAAAGACCGAGCCCATTCCCTTTACCGGTATGACAAAGGGAGAATGGAACGCCGTATTTGAAAACAAACAGTTTGAAAACTTTACCTACACCGAAACCTCCGTTCTCAAAACGACCGGTATGGAGATGGAAACCGTTAGTCTTTACGAAATTGAAAAGAGCAAAGCAAAAGTAACCGTAACCGTAGCTGGTAAAGCCGAAAGCCAAAGCGTTGGCGCTGCCGATACATCCCTTCTTCGCACCAACCTGTTAACCTCTTTGGAGCCCCTGACCAAGTTTGAGGATTTCCGTTACGATGCAGCAACCAAATCCTACGTTCTCACAGGCAACGTCATCATCGCTGCTTTGGGTGTAAAGGCTGACACTTTGACCCTGACCTTTGAAGACGGAAAACTGGTAAAGATGGTTTACACCTGCAAGCTCGTTCAAAACGGCATGACCTTTGACGTAACCTCTACCGTTCTCTTTACCGATTACGGCACCACTGTTGTGAAATAATAAAAACAAAACAAAAAAAAGAGCACTTCAATTGAAGTGCTCTTTTTTATGGTAGGAGAATTATTTGCCTGCGGTCATCTTTGCGATTTCGTCTGCAAAGTTTTCTTCTCTCTTTTGAATGCCTTCGCCCTTTTCGAAGCGATAGAAATCAACGACCTTAATGTCGCCGCCCATTTCCTTAGCAGCTGCTGCTACATATTGGCAAACCTTCATATCATCGTCCTTAACGTAGGTCATATCGAGCAAGCAGTTGTTGTCGTAG
Organism: Eubacteriales bacterium; assembly: GCA_045594605.1. Classification (GTDB taxonomy): domain Bacteria; phylum Bacillota; class Clostridia; order Oscillospirales; family CAG-272; genus UMGS1865. Next base: position 8 of record JAZNYU010000155.1, on the reverse strand, counting down.
AACTTGGA
>JAZNYU010000154.1:0-2327 GCA_045594605.1 Eubacteriales bacterium | reverse complement strand
AAGAGGACGTCCTCGCGCGGACGGGATGTCAGCGCCAGAGCCGCCGCCAAGGTCTCGCGCAAGGGAGCAGGGCCGGCAGCCGGACGGTATCCGCGCTTGTGGAGCGGTACGCCCGAGGTATCGATCATCAGCGTTGCAATATCTTTGAAGATGAAAAACTCAATTTGATATTTGGTTTCGGTCTCTGGGAACCACTTAGTGCCGTATCTTGCCGAAAGGCGGTCAACGATTGCTTTTTTGACGATGCTTTGGCAGTCGGGAACAGAGTAAAGCTTGCTTTTAATGGCATGCCCCTTTACGGGGAAAGCATCAAGCTTACCGATCCAATCCTCCCAAGCGATGCGCTTGGTGCCCTCAAACAACTCGTCAAAGGACGTAGCGGGGAAGGCGGCGAGCTTGATAAATACGTGCTCCGCGCACCGCAAGCCAATGTTGGCGCGCGCAATGTCCGAAAGGTCGCCTTCAAAGGTCACGCGGCCGTCCATCGTGTCAATGCGATGCAGCCCCAGCGCGTCTATTTCTTCGCCCAGCAGCTTTTCCAAGCCGAACAGGCAGGTTGCAACCAATTGCAGTTTCATAAATACTCCTTTGGTGGGCGCAAGGGTGGAGCGCCCTGTTTTTTATCTATTATAACACAAACCGCGCGTTTTTGCAATCGATTTTTCTATATTTCCATAAAGATAAAAATGCGCAATTCTCTTGCAATCGGACGCCAAATCGTGTATAATATAGTATACGATAAATCATCCGCAAGACGTGGCTTGCGAGAAAGGATTTTGCTATGAGTAAAATGAAGGTTGGCGTTATTGGCGCCACGGGTATGGTTGGACAGCGCTTTTTGACGCTCCTTGCCGATCACCCTTATTTTGAAGTTTCGGTTCTTGCGGCATCTGCGCGCTCCGCAGGCAAATCTTACGAAGAAGCCGTTGGCGAGCGTTGGAAGATGACAACGCCCATGCCCGAGCAATACAAAAAGATGGTGGTGCTGGATGCCGCCGAGATCGCCGCAGTAGGGGAGAAGTGCTCCTTTGTTTTCTGCGCGGTCGACATGAAAAAAGAGGACATCCGCGCCCTTGAGGAAGCGTATGCAAAGGCAGAGATCCCTGTTGTTTCCAACAACTCCGCGCACCGTTGGACGCCCGACGTGCCGATGGTCATTCCCGAGATCAACGACGAGCACCTCGAGGTCATTGCCGCGCAAAGAGCGCGACTTGGCACCAAGCGTGGCTTTATTGCCGTTAAGCCCAATTGCTCCATCCAGTCCTACGTTCCCGCCCTCACACCCCTGCGTAAGTACGGCATCAAAGAGGTTGTTGCCACCACCTATCAGGCAATTTCGGGTGCGGGCAAGACCTTCCGTGAATGGCCCGAGATGATCGACAATGTCATCCCTTACATCGGCGGCGAGGAAGAGAAGAGCGAGCAAGAGCCCCTGCGCGTTTGGGGCAAGGTTGAGAATGGCGAAATCGTCAAGGCTGACGCTCCCCTCATCACCACGCAGTGCATCCGTGTACCCGTTACCGACGGTCACACCGCCGCTGTGTTCGTACGCTTTGAAAACAAGCCCACCAAGGAGGAGATCCTTGACGCTTGGAAGAACTTCGCCGGCAAGCCGCAGGAGCTGAAGCTCCCGCACGCGCCCGAGCAGTTCATCACCTATTTTGAAGAAGACAACCGTCCGCAAGCTAAGCTCGACCGCGACATCTATGACGGTATGGGCGTGACCGTTGGTCGCTTGCGTGAGGATACTCTCTTTGATTACAAGTTCGTGGGACTCTCCCACAACACCCTGCGTGGCGCCGCAGGCGGTGCTGTTCTTATCGCAGAGTTGCTCTACAGAGAAGGATATTTTGATTGATTTTTTATGAATGATTGCGGGGGAACCTTTTTTGCAAAAAGAGGTTACCCCGCACCCCTTCCAAAAAACTCTCTCAAAAAAGGTCAAAAAGTGAAGTCATTAGTTTACGGATAGACGGATGGCGCGAGCGCACTGCTCGCTTTTGCTGCCGCGAGCAGCTAGGGACCAATAACCCTATCTGCTAAGAGAGTTGTTTGGGATTGAAAAATTACAAAGGAGGGTGGGAGCTTACTCCCGCCGAAACACAAAAAGGATAGCACGAAAGCTATCCTTTTTGTGTTTTTTATAGTTTATTTGCCAAGGCAATAAATGTTGACCAAGCCATAGTTCAGTCCCATATCGCCGTCCCAATGGGTTCCTTTTTCAATGGCATCCCATTCTTCTACTGTTCCGCCAAAATAAATTTCATTCAAATTCACGCAGTAAATAAACGCACCTTCGTCAATGCTTGTAACACTTGCGGGAATAT
>JAZNYU010000153.1:0-4093 GCA_045594605.1 Eubacteriales bacterium | reverse complement strand
GGGGCGCGCCGACAGGCGAACGTGGGATGAGCTTTATGCACTTTATCGCGCCTCGATTGCCGAAAACGAGCCCCCGAGAACGGTTGCGATACTCCCCTTTGTGGCAGGCGAAATACTGCTCTCCGAGGGAGACGAGGGATTTACCATCAACGTTTTGCAATTTATGCTCCGCGAGCTTGGCGAGAGCCTGATCGAGCTTGAAGAAGTGGAGATCAGCGGCATATTTGATGCCAAAACGGCACGCGCGGTGCGACTCTTTAGAAAACAGAATGGGCTGCCAGAGGGTGAGACGGTCGACCTTGTTACTTGGAACACCTTGGTGGATCGGTTTAATCGGTTGGGAGTGGAGAATGTATGAAAAAGGACGGCGGAAGCCGTCCTTTTCTTATTTAGATGCTCCCCTTTGCAAATCTTGTAGCGATGTCGCCTTGGTGCGCGTCATATCCACACAAAAGGACGTTTGCGCGTCCTTCATCGTCGTATTCGACGACCGAGACCGAGGCATTGGCGCAAAACTCTACGTTTTTCAGTTCTTCGGGGGGATAGCCTTCCCATTTCGCGCGCATCAGGCGAATGGGCGTGGCGTGGGTGAAGATGGCAAAACATTCGCCCCTATGGAGTTCGATCAAGCGGTCGACCTCGCGGTAGATACGCGCGCCAAGTTGGAGCGTACTCTCGCCGCCCTCGGGGTGTGCGCGGCCGCAGTCGGTGCGCCACGTGGTGTAGCTTTCGGCGTATTTTTCCATCAGCTCGTCATAGGAGCGTCCTTCCCATTCCCCGGCAAAGATCTCGCGAAGCTCGCGGTCGGGGATGACGGGAAGCTCGTGCAATTTTGCAGTCGGCGCGGCAGTTTGCATTGAACGCGCGAGGTCACTGGAATAAATGGCGCGGATGGGATAATTTTTGAGGAAAATTGCGGTATTTTCGGCTTGCTTGTGTCCGAGGTCGGTCAAAGGGGCGTCGGTATGCCCTGCAAAAACGCGCTCAAGATTGGCGATGCTCTGCCCGTGGCGGACAAAAATTACGGTGGTCAATTTTGTGTGTCTCCTTTGTGTTTCTTTCGCATCTGCAAGCAAAGAACCGTCAGGCAGATGATGGGAAAGACGGTTGCAAAAATGAATGCGGCGCGCAGATCTTGCCCTGCGGCATCGGCGATGACGCCTGCAAAATACGGGCCTGACAAGCATCCAATGTCCCCTGCAACGGCGAGGATTGCAAACATCGAAACGCCGCCCATGGGAATGCTTGCTGCCGCGTGGCTCAGCGTTCCGGGCCAAAACACGCCCACGCTAAAGCCGCAAAGCGCGCAGCCGACAAGTGCGAATATCGGGTGCGGTGCAAATGCCGCCATCAGGTAGGCTGCGGCACAACCAATGCAGCCCCATGTCATCCATTTTGTCAGATCGACACGTGCCGAAAAGCGACCGTAAAGCAGGCGCGCCGTTCCCATTGTTACGGCAAACATGCAAGGGCCGAGCAAGTCTCCGAGCGCTTTGTCAATACCGAGTGCCGACTCCACAAAAGCAGATGCCCATTGGCTCATGACCATCTCGCCCGCACCCGCGCAATACATCATCAAAAAGAAAACGAGGAAAAGCGGTGTGCGAAAGAGTCTTGCAACGGGAGAGCGCTCCCCCTCCTTGGTGGGGAGTGTATAAATAGGAACGATGGCAAACGCAACCGCTCCCGCAAGGGGGATGACAGACCAAATGATGGGCAGATAGTGCCAAGAGGTCGAAATTTCAAAAAAGTAGAAATAAATGCCCGAGAGGAGCACAACGCCAGCCTGTCCCCAACAGTAAAAGGAGTGGAGCAAGCTCATGCTTCCCGATTTTTCTTCTGTGGGGCAAGCCTCCATCAAGGGGCTGATGATGACCTCGGTAAAGCCACCGCCAAGTCCCAGGATCGCCTCTGCCAAAAGCAGTCCCCAAAGGGGTGGCAAGAATTTGGGGAACAGGGAGAGCCCGATCAGTCCCCCTGCGGCAAAAATATGTGCCAGAACTGCCATTGCGCGCAAATTGAGACGATCTGCGTAGTTGGATGCGAGCAGGTCGACAAGAATTTGCGTGGCAAAATTGACGGCGATGAGGAGCCCGACCTGGGTGACAGAGAGCGAGAACTCGCGCTGAAAGGTCAGGTACAAAAGAGGGGCTAAATTGATGCAGATCGCCTGCGTGATATAGCCGTTATAGCAGGCGAGAATGGTTGAGCGATGGGTCTGTTTCATGTTTTTTTCCTTATTATAATAGTGCTACGCCGATTATATCACAAAATGCCCTTTTTGTAAAGTCCAATCTCCTTTTTTCTCAAAAATTCGACACAAAAACAAAAAATTCTCTGTCCGTTTTTGTCGCACTTTGGAAGTACGACATAAATGTCTATCTATTTTATGAACAAAAAAGGGGCATTATTTTGCCCATAAATTTTATGCTCTATGCGTTTTCACGAATTTTTTGCCAATTTTTCGTCATTATTGATACTTTACAAACGCCCAAAAATGTTGTATAATATATGATGCCGATGGGCAAGCGCTTATCGGGTTCCCCCTCGTGCACACCGCATTCGCTTTTTGTGAAAGTGTCAATCTCATGACACCCTCCTCACACGGCATCGGTGTGCCATTTTATTTTTAAAATCTTTCCTATATTTTTCCTCCCCTCGGGTCGGATTGCATATTTGCCCCTGCAAAGGTCAAAAATACTTTCACCGACCAATATTTTGTGCGAAAGGAAGAAAATGAATATGACAAAACCACAAATCGTACGTGCATCCGCCCGTGAAATTTTGGATTCCCGTGGAAATCCCACGGTTGAAGCCACCGTTCTTTTGTGTGACGGCACCGTAGGTGTTGCGAGTGTTCCCTCGGGCGCATCAACCGGCATTTATGAGGCTTGCGAGCTGCGCGACGGCGACCGCAAGCGTTACGGCGGCAAGGGTGTGAGTGAGGCGGTAGCAGGCGTTACCAAAATCATCTCCCCTGCTCTTTCCGGCTCTTACGCCTCCGACCAAGGCGAGATCGACCGTCTGCTTTGCGAGCTGGACGGCACCGACAACAAAAGCCGCTTGGGTGCCAATGCCATTCTTGCCGTCTCCTTGGCAAACGCACGCGCGGCTGCAAACTTTTATCATTTGCCCCTTTACCGCTATCTCGGCGGTGCAAGTCAAACGCGTCTGCCCGTGCCAATGATGAATATTCTCAACGGCGGTGCGCATGCCTCCAACAACGTTGAAATTCAAGAATTTATGATCGCTCCCGTGGGTGCTCCCTCTTTTTCGGAAGGACTTCGCATGGGTTGCGAGATCTACCACACGCTCGGCAAGCTTTTGCGCTCGCAAGGATATGCCTCGACCGTTGGTGACGAGGGTGGCTTTGCCCCCAATCTTTCGGATGATGAGGAAGCGCTTGAGCTCATTTGCCGTGCGATCGAGGAAAGTGGATACGACACGGAGCACGTCAAGATCGCGCTTGACTGTGCCGCGAGCGAGTGGTATACCGAGGACGGCATTTACCGCATGCCCAAGCGCCAAAAGCAGTATAACAGAACGGAACTGATTGAATATTGGGAGCGTTTGGCGCGAAAATACCCCATTTTTTCGATGGAAGACGGGCTTGACCAACGCGATTTTGACGGTTGGGTAACTCTCACCGAGCGTCTTGGCAGTCAGATCCTTTTGGTGGGTGACGATCTGTTTGTAACCAACGAAAAACGGCTTTGCGAGGGCATCCGACGCGGTGCGGCAAACGCCATTCTCATCAAGCCCAACCAGATCGGCTCGTTGACCGAGACCCTGCAGGTCATTGCCGCCGCCAAAAATGCGGGCTACGGCTATATTCCCTCTCACCGCAGCGGTGAGACTGAGGATACCACGCTTGCCGACCTCTCGGTAGCGGTTGGCGCATCCCTGATCAAAACGGGCGCTCCTTGCCGCAGTGAACGCGTAGCAAAATACAATCGCCTGTTGCGCATTGAGTCCTCGCTTGGCTCGTCTGCGCGCTACGGATTTGACGTGAAAACACAGATCCCGAGCAAGAAAAAGCCCGCAGTTGTGGGATAAAAAAGAAAAAAGTGCCGCAAAACCTATGTTTTGCGGC